>PLDP01000107.1 GCA_003136795.1 Actinomycetota bacterium | reverse complement strand
CGCGCGACCGCGAGCTGGTAGGCGAACGGGTCTTGCGTCGGCCCCTTGAGCCTGAGCTCGAGGTAGTAGGTGCCGGTGCGCGTCGCCCGGTAGGCGACTCGCACCTGGCCGCCGGCCGCACGCGACTGCGCCAAGAGCGAGCCCTGCGTGTCGAGCGTGTCGACCCGCTGCGTGCCGGGAGCCCAGATGCTCATCCCCACCGTGCCGGCGCTTTCGGGGGTCACGCGGGCATAGAGGCGGCGGCCTCGCTCGAGATACACGCGGTAGACGTCGATGTCGTCGTCCCAGTAGTCGAGCGTCGCCTCGATCGTGTGCGGTAGCGGCGGCAGCGCGTGCGACCAGGGGCCTGCATTGTCGTTCGGCTCGTAGTGGTCGACGGGCGGCAGCGGCTGCGTCAGCAGGTTGAGAGCGTTGGCGACGTCGAGCGTTCCCCAGCCGGTGAACTTGTCGCGGCCGGCCGGGCACTTGGCGCAGCCGGTCGAGGCGTTTGCGTCGTCGGCGCCGCGCTCGAGCAGCCACGAGACCTGTTCCGGACGGAGCGTCGGGTCCTGGCCGAGCAGCAGCGCGGCGGCGGCCGAGACCTGCGGCGCCGCAAACGAGGTCCCGATCGCGTCGCGGAACTCGAACGGCCCGCAGTCCGAATACGGCCCGTCGGCACACGTGACGTTCTGCTCCACGAGGTTGGTGGGGATCGTCGAGAAGATCCCGTCGCCGGGGGCCGCGATGTCGTTGTAGACGGCGTCGCGGTTCGAGTAGTCGGGCACCGACCCGTCCTGGCGCACGGCGCTGACGCCGATCACGTGCGGGAGCGAGGCCGGGTAGTCCGCGTAGCCCCACGGCGTGGCGGGAGACTGCGGCCCGTTGCCGACCGCCGCGACCACGACGACGCCCTTCGAATAGGCGTACTCGACGGCGGCCTCCTCGAGCGGCGAGTAGGTGTCGAGTGTCGGGTTCAGCGGATCGCGCACACCGCCCAGGCTGAGGTTGATCACGCGCGCGCCGTTGTCGACCGCCCAGTGGATCGCCGCGACCTCCCCGCTGAGCGACACCGAGCCGTTCGGCCCGACCACCTTGGCGATCATCAGCCGCGCGTTGAACGCGAGGCCGGCGATGCCTTCGTTGTTGAACGGGTTCGCGCCGATCTCCCCGGCGACGAACGTGCCGTGCCCCTGTTCGTCGGTGTACGGCGACCCCCCGACGAAAGACTTCGCGGCGACGATGCGGCCCGTGAACTCGGGATGCGTGCCGTCGATGCCCGAGTCGATCACCGCCACGTTGACCGGATAGAGCTGCGTCTCCGTCGGCCAGTACGTCCAGGCCTGGTCGTTGACGAGGTACCACTGATGCGATGCGAGCGGCTCGAGGTTGTCGAAGGCCGCGGCCGCCGCGGGGAGCACGAGCGCAGCGATCGCGCTTGCGACCGCGACGCGGCGTCTCACTGCACGAGCAGCGTCGCGGAGACACCGGCAGCGAGCCCCTGTCCCGGCGCGCAGCGGACGCGGTAGCTGCCTGCCGGCTCCGCCCCGGCGAAGCTCCATGCGCCGGAGGCATC
Organism: Actinomycetota bacterium; assembly: GCA_003136795.1. Lineage (GTDB taxonomy): Bacteria > Actinomycetota > Thermoleophilia > Gaiellales > Gaiellaceae > PALSA-600. The sequence goes on along the minus strand of PLDP01000107.1, from coordinate 2,967 downwards.
GGTGACGGTGGAGGCGACCGTCGTCCACGCGGTGCCGGACTGCTGCTGGAGCTCCACCGTGGAGCCGGCGAGCACCGGGCGGATCGAGCCCGTGACAGCGGACGCGCTGGTCGACGCGTCGACGCGCGGCGCGACGGCGATCTTGGCGAGCCCGGCGCGGACGGTGCCCCAGACGAGGCGGTACTGCGTCGTGACCTGCGGCCGCACGATCGTCGCGAACGAGCCGTCAGGCCCCAGCATGAGGTCGCCGGCGGGCGTCCAGTCGGGCAGCGCGGCGCTCTTCGACTCGAGCGACAGAGCATCGACGCCGTGCGCGAGGCCGGTGAGCGAGATGGCGCCGCCGTACGTCATCGTCTTCGCTGCGGGCAAGAGCTGCAGCAGCGCCGGCGTGAACCACGTCGAGCGAAGGTCGAGCGCGGTGCGCACCTGGTTGCCCGTCAGCGTCACTTGCGAGTCGTTGGACGAGACGACGGTGACCGTTTTGATGCGGCCCGACGGCCCCGGGGTCGCCTGCACGTCGGCGATCGGAGCCGACAGCTTCAGCGTCTTCGCGACCTTCGCCGCGTCGAGCACCACCGGCCCCCAGTCGTGGTAGGGCGAGAGCGTGTCGTAGGGGTCGGAGACCGGCACGAGGTACGGGACGGCGATGCCGGTCGCCTCGAGCGCGGATGCGGTGCGGCCGCCCGACGTGGAGAAGAACAGGGTGTCCGCGATCTTGCCGTTGTAGAGCACGACCTGGCCCTTGGTCGCGTCGACGGCGGCGCTCGACGACGGCGATTCGACCTTGACGCCGCCGTAGACCTGGCTGCGCGAGTCGCCGTAGAGGTCGAATGCGCGCCCCTTCGCGAGATTGGCGAGCGCGTACGACCGGGCTGCCACGGCCTGCGCCTTCAGCGCCTCGGGCGCCCAGTTCGACGGCATCTCGGCCGGCACGACTCCCTTGACGTACTGCTCGAGCCCGACCGAGTCGATCACCTGCACGAGCTTCCCGTCGCCGGAGACGACGAGCTTGCCGCGATACGGCGTGCCGTCGACCGAGAGCGGCTGGGCCGCCGTGAACGTGAACGGCGGCTGCAGCGCCGGCTGCGCGGCGAGCGCGGGCGTCCCCTTGAGGACGAGCGCGCCCGGATCGAGCGTCGCGTGCCGGCCGGTGGCGTCGGTGACGGTCCACGGCACCGCGGAGCTGAGGGTGGTCTTTGTCGCCGAGACGAGCTGCACGCGCACCGTCGCCACCTTCGCCTGTCCGAGCGTCGTGCCGGTGTAGTAGTGGGCGAGGATCCGGTCGTACGTCCAGCCGTGCTTGGCGTAGCCGTAGGCGCCCCACTGGCTCATCCCGAGGCCGTGCCCCCAGCCGTGCCCGTCGAGAACGAGCACGGTGCGCGCAGGGCTCGTCGTCATCGTGGTGGTGGTCGCCCCGGTCGAGGTGGAGGTAGAAGCCGACGTCGTCGTCGCCCGGCCGAGCCCGAAGGCGGGGCCCGCTGCGAGAATTGACAGGGCGAAGCCACCGAGCAGGAGCAGGCACGCAGCGGCGAGCCGGAGAGCGGGGCGACCCACGTGGGCCACCGTAGCCGAGCTGCGAGGCGGGTCTGACGAGGCTTTACCGAACGTTTCCATAGCGCCGCGAGCGGCAGAGAGGCCGCTCNNTAGGACAGGCGGGCGGCGTACTGCGCGTCGTAGTAGCGGCGGTACTCGCCGGACTTGATCGGCTCCCACCACTCGCGGTTCGCGCGATACCACTCGACCGTCTCTTCGAGCCCGCCCGCGTCGAACGAATGGGCAGGCGTCCAGCCGAGCCCGCGCAGCTTCGACGAGTCGACGGCGTAGCGGCGGTCGTGGCCCGGCCGGTCCTGGACGTGCCGGACGATGTCCGGGCTCGCCCCGGTCAGGTCGAGGATGCGCTTCACGACGTCCATGTTCTCGCGCTCCTGGCCGCTCAGGTTGTAGGCCTCGCCCGCCGCGCCCTGCCGCAACGCGATCTCGATCCCGTCGCAGTGGTCCTCGACATGCAGCCACTCGCGGCGCTGCTTGCCGTCGCCGTAGACGGGCAGGTGCAGCCCGTCGAAGGCGTTCGTGATGAAGAGCGGCAGGAACTTCTCCGGGTACTGGCGCGGCCCGTAGGTGTTCGCGCCGCGCGTGACGAGCGCATCGACGCCGAACGTCCGGACGTAGGCGAACACCTGCAGCTCACCGCCGGCCTTCGACGCCGAGTACGGGCTCGACGTGCGCAGCGGCGCGTCCTCGGTGCACCCGGGCGCGCCGAGCGGGATGTCGCCGTACACCTCATCGGTCGAAACGTGCACGAGCCGGATCTGGGCGTGGCGCACGTGGTCGAGCAGCACCTGGGTGCCGAGCACGTCGGTGAGGATGAACTCAGCCGGGCCGAGGATGGACCGGTCGACGTGCGTCTCGGCCGCAAAGTTGACGATCGCGTCGCAGCGCTCCGCCGCGCGCGCGACGGCGTCGGGATCGACGATGTCGCCCTGGTGGAACTCGTGCTCGACGCCCTCGAGGTTGGCGCGGTTCCCGGCGTAGGTGAGCTTGTCGAGCACCACGACGTCCTCGCCCCGCTCGGCCAGATGCCTGACGAAGTGCGAGCCGATGAAGCCCGCGCCGCCGGTGACGAGAACGCGCATCGCTACAGGGTACTCACAGCCGCGCGAGGCACTCGCGCAGCCCGTCGCGCCAGTGCGGCAGCTCGGGTGCGCCCTTTTCGCTACGCAGCACCGAGTAGGCCGGGCGCGGGGCGCGGGCGCCGAACTCGGCGCTTCCGATCCGCCGCACGCGCGTGGTGAGGCCCGCCTCTGCGAAGATCGCCTCGGCGAAGTCGGCCCAGGTGCAGTCGCCTGCGGCGGCGACGTGGTAGACGCCGAACGGCAGGTGCAGCACCTGCTTGGTCGCTTCCGCGAGATGGCCGACGTAGGTCGGAGCGCCGCGCTGGTCGTCGACGACCGCGACCTCGTCGTGCTG
>PLDP01000131.1 GCA_003136795.1 Actinomycetota bacterium | reverse complement strand
TCCTCGTAGACCAGCCGTTCGGCAGGTTCGCGAGCGCGATTGTGGGCTGCTCCAGTCACGTTCGTATCTCGACCGAAACGGTCGCGACTCATTGAGTCGATCGATCTCATTGAGTCCCGCTAGCTCGACCGTAATCGTCCTCAAGGCGGACGATGTCATCCTCGCCGAAGTAGTCGCCGCGTTGTACTTCGATGAATATCAAAGGCTGTATTTCTCCGGTGTTGGCGATCCGGTGGGCGGCTCCGACGGGGACGTCGACAGCTGTTCCCGCGAGGACATTGGACTCTTCGCCTTCCAGCGTGACGCGGCCCGCCCCGTGAACGATAAACCAGTGTTCTTCTCGACGCGCATGGCGTTGGTAGCTGAGCCGTTTTCCCGCAAGCACGGTGATGCGTTTGACCTTGTAGTCGGTCGCCTCGTCGAGCACCGTGTAGTTGCCCCACGGTCGCTCATCATGATCGGAGGTCACCGGCTTGACTCACGCGGCCACGAAAGACCCGCATCAATCGGCATCTCAAGTCACGCCTAATATCGTCTGGATAACGAGCGCCGTGTCCTGCCACCGGGATACCGCCAAGCAGTCGACACCCATCGCTTTGACAGGGTAGTCGTTGCCGCCCTTGCTCAATCTGTCTCCGATGAAAATGACATCCTCCTTGGTCACGGCTAGCAACTCGATAAGTTTCTTGATCCCGTACGCTTTATCGATACCGGGCCTGGTTACGTCGATTGATGTGGAGCCGCCGACCCGAACTTCGAACTCGGGAATTGCTGCTGCAACGTAGTCGCGGAGTTTCCGCTTCTTCGTACCGTCTGGATCCCAGGCTTGCTTGCTGGTCACTGGAGCTTCCTGGCCGAGCGCCGAAAACGTAATCTGGCTGCCTCGATCTTCGATCTGCGCGCCCCAAAGTTTCGTTGCGCGGTACCCGAGTGCGTCTGCACCCTTGTTGAGAGCGGCCACGATCCTGACCCGCTGATCGGCGGTGAGATCCTCGGCATACACCTGCTGCCACGCCTTGGCCGCGAGATCGAACCGGAAATAGCGCGTCCCGCAGGTCGGCATGATGTGCAATGCCGCCAGTGCGCGAGGAGCAGCTCTCAGGTTGTTCAGTACTTGCTCTTCGAACTGCCCAAATTTTCCACCGGAGATCACACAAACCTGAAACTCCCGCAACAGGTCATTTAACAAATCGGCCATCTGTTGGGTGATCGGAGACTTGCTGTCAGCCAGCGTGTTGTCTAAGTCAAAAGCGATAACACGTCGTTTCATGGTTCGCTGCCTTCCTGCAGAAATTCGCGGCCGTGTCTAAGCGCGCGTTAGCCATCTCTCCATACCACTCAGCCCAATGCCAGCTCAGCGGCCAGCTTCCTACGCGCGTCGTGGACGGTCTTGTAGATCGCGCCGGGAGTTGTGCCAAGCTCGATCGCGAGCGTCGCGGCCGAAACACCATCGATCGCTATTGCGATCAGAACGGTTCGCTGGCGTGGCGTTAGCCGGTTGGCGATCAGGTCGTTGACCTTCCACAATAGTTCGCGAATCTCTGCGCGGTCCTGCGGTGAGCATCCGGGGTCGGGAACCTCGAGCGTGCGCGCAGGATCCTTCGCGAGCTGATCGTGTCCGAGACGCCGGCGGATGCTGACCGCCGCTTCGAGCTGGGCGAATCTTCGCGCCCACGTCCAGAACTGACTTTCGCCCCGGAACTCGTCAAGTTTGCGCACGACAGCGAGCAGTGCGTCGTTGGCAGCCTGAACGGCAAGATCGTTGAGATCACTACTGGGGAATGCCGGCATTCTTCTAGCGCGCAGCCGGATATGGAACCACGCCTCAAGCCGGAGTCGCTCGTGGAGCTCGGCAATCGCGCAGGCACGCGCAGGCTCAGCGCCATGCAGGCGCGCCCACCACGCCCGAGACTCCGCATCCAGCCGGAGCGTCGGCCGTGTCCGCGTGCTCGCCTGCGGCAGCAGAAGCGACCGCGCATCGAGCAACTCCTCGGTCGCGCTCATCCACCCGACTCGCTCAGCGTGCTCGCCTCGATCGGCCGGCGAGCCTGGATCAGGTCGCGGGCTGCGTCGATGCGGCCGAAAATGTTCCAGAGCAGAACGCCGCGCGGCCGCCGCTCGGCGTCGAGGTAGTACACGATGCCTTTGCGGTTCGGCTCGTCCCACTCAGCGACCGTCTCCTGGCGGGGGTCAAGCTCGCCAACCGCTTCGTAGCCGACGTCGAACAGGTCGGAGTAGAAGAACGGCAACTGATCGTAGGGTTCGTCCGCCCCGGCCATATTTATCCCCGCCAGTCGTCCGTGGCTCTTCGCGTGGTCTTCGTGCTCCACTCGCATCGTCTCATTGAGGGCGGCAGCGGGGAAGCAGACAGCGTCTCCGGCCGCGAAGACATCTTCTCGCCCACCGACGCGTCCGCGCTCATTCAACGACGATCCCATTTCCAACCGGGAGGCCCGCGGGCGCCTGGAGCGGGCCGAGGCTGGGCGGCACCGAGGACGGAGGCGCGTCGATCATGCCGCCACCGGCATCGGCTCGACCGCCACCCAACCGACCTGGTAGTCGACGTTGCCGGCGATCGTGCGGCCGATGAAGCAGCGCTCGTGCGCCGTCTCCGCGACCCGCTCGTACTCGCCCACGCGCGCCGGGTCACCGCCGACGATCGTCGGGGAAACGACGAGCCGCTCGAACCGAGCGCGGGCCGGGTAGCCGCCGACGGTCCCCGCCGCCTCGACCCGCACCGCGCTCGCCGGAAGACCCGTGTGGCGAAGCAGGCCGAGCAATGTCGCTGAGTAGCAGGAGGCGACCGCACACACGAGCAGCTCCTCCGGGTTGGTGCCGGTACCGCGCCCGCCCATCGACGCCGGCGTGGAGTACTCCAACTCGATGTCGTCGGTCACGATCCTGCCGGCTCCCTCACGGCCGCTGCCCGACCACTCGAGCCCAACCTCGAACCGCAGCTCACTCATCGCGCTCATCTCCCTTCACATCAGAAACGGCTTCGCCCCAACACTTTTCTATTATAGACTTTTCGCACCGTCTCTGAATGCTAAAATGACGATCACCGACAACGGAGGGAGCCTCCCATGACGATCGATCCGTCTCGTAGCCTCGCCGAGCTCGTGCTCGAGCGTCCCGCCTCGGCGCGTGTGCTGGCGCGGCTGGGGCTCGACTACTGCTGCGGCGGTCGCCGCAGCCTGGCGGAGGCGTGTGTCGAGCAGGGTCTCGACGCTGCGACCGTTACCGTCTTCTTGGAGCGGGATCTCGAGCCGGTGGCGACGGAGTCGACGGACTGGGCGAGTGCGCCGCTAGCGGAGCTCTGCGCGCACATCGTCGAGGCCCACCACGGTCGGCTGCGTTGGGATCTGCCGCGCCTGAGTGAGCTGGCCGAGCGGGCCGCCGCGGTCCACGGAGACGTGCTTCCGGCGTTGCACGAGTTGCGTGACGAGCTGGCGGGGCTGCGCGGCGAACTCGAAGAGCACATCGCCGACGAGGAGCGCGCACTGTTTCCGGCGCTCGCCGCAGGCAGGGCAGTCGATCGCAGCGAGTTCGAGCGGCTGCTCGGCGAACACGACACCACCGGCGCCCGTTTGCGCCGCCTGCGCGAGCTCGGCGGCGGCTACGAGACCGGGGCTGCGCTCTGCAACACACACCTAGCGCTGCTTCAGGGGCTGCACGGGCTCGAGCTCGACGTGCACCAGCACGTGCACGAGGAGAACAATATTCTCTTCCCGCGCGCCCTCGCAGCCGGCGGGTGAGCGCAGCCGTTGCGCCACGCGGGGCGCGGTTCGGCCGGCCGGCCCCGGCTCGGCTCGTTGCCGGCTTTACTTCGCGGCCGTGCTCGCCTGCTGGCTGGCCGCGACGGTGGCGCTTATTGCCGCCGCGGGGGATCTAGCGGCCGGCGGTGTCGCGGCGCCGCGGCTGCTGCTCGCCGTCCACCTAGTCGCGCTCGGCTTCCTGCCGCTGGCAGTCACCGGCGGCGCGCTGCACATCCTGCCGACCGTGCTGCGCACCGACGCGTCGCGGCTGCGCGGCCTTATGGCGCTGCCGCTGCTCTGCGCCGGCCCGCTGCTCGCGGTCGCGATCGCGATCGCGCACGAGCTCGACTGGCTTGCTCTGGCCCGCCGCGCTCGCCGAGACGGCCGGCTCGCACTCCTCGTGGGCTGGGCGGCCGGCGCGACGCTCGGCCACCTCGGCAAGCTGCTCTCGCTCTCGCTCTAGGCCTGGTGGCCCACCCGGCCCCCGCCCCAAGCAGGCCGCGCTCTACCCGCGCCGGCTCTGGCTCCTCGAGGCGGCGCTCTTCGCGGCCGGTCTCGAGGTCGTCATCGACGCCGTGCTCGCCGGCTCGCGGAACATGGTCATCGCGGGCGGATCGCTGCTCGGCGTCGCGGCCGTCCTCGCCGCTCTCGCAGCCTTCGACACGCTCCGCGCCGGGCTGCCGGCGCTCGCCTGGGCCGGCAGGTACGGCAAGGCGGGATCCTCGCCGAGCGGATGACCGGAAGCAGCGCAGGCGCGGGCGCGGGAGCCGCCACAGATGTCCGTGTAGTCGCAGACGCCGCATCGCCGTGGAAGCGGGCGGCGCGGATCTCCCGCAGGAGCGGACTTTCCCGGTAGGCCTCGACGAGGCTCCGCTTGCGCACGCTGCCGACGGCATCAGGAGTGGGGTGCGCCGGGCTTGAAGACCATCAGCGCGATGATCGCGAGCAGAAGGAGGGCGGAGAGATAGTTGAGTGCGCGCCCGGCCGGGTCGTCGAGCAGAGCGCGCAACTCGGCGTTGACGGGAGCTTGCTCGCTCGCGAGCTGGACGGCGAGCTTCCGCGCGCGCTTCGGCCGCTGCCCGCCGAGCGCGCCGAGGACGACGGTCGCGAGCAGCAGGCCGAGCGCGGCGTCGACCCAGCCGGCGCCGTAGCCCCAGGCGCCGAGGTGGACGAGCCAGAGTCCGAAGGCGAGCACGAGCAGCGTGCCGAGCGCGACGAGCAGGACGCCGATCCGGCTCAGCCCGAGCAGCAATGCGATCTCGGCCGGCGTCTCGCGCCGGCGGGAGGTCTCGAAGGCGACGCCGGCGACGATCGTGCCGGCGACAAACGAAAACGCTCCGAGCAGGTGGAAGAACAGTGCAACATCCTCCATCAGGCGGCTCCCGTGCGGCTGAGCGCGACGAGCAGGAATCGCAGCGCCTCGAGCGCGGGCAGGATCTCGTCGAGGTACGGATGCTGTCCGTCCGGGATCGGCAGCGCCTCGAGCCGCCGCCAAGCGGCGGTCGGCGCGAGCGACGCATCCGAATCGAAGGCCGGCTCGAGCTCACCGGCGACGAGCGCAGCGAAGACCTCGAGTGCGTCCGGGGAGTCGGTGGCGAGCACGAGTGCGTGCTCGAAGTCGTCCCGGCAGGCAGCGATGTGCGAGACGTAGGGATGCCAGCCCGGCTGGGGGATGGGGAGGCGCGCACACAGGCGGCGCAGCTCGGCCAGCAGCTCATCCCTGCCGATGGCGACGGCGGCGCTCACCGGCCGACTCCAGCCGGCTGCAGACGGGCGGGCGCCGCGGTGCGAGCGCTCCTCGTGCGGCGGGCGAGGGCAGCGGAGGCGATGGTGGCCAGGAGGAAGAGCCCGATCGCGGTCGCGTTGAGCAGCCCGCCCCAGCGTGCCGCGGTGAAGCTGCCGGCGAGGTCGCCGCCGACCCGCCGGGCGAGGTAGCCCCAGGGCGCGGCGCAGGGCAACGGCGCGCTCGAGCGAGATCACGGTGCCGAGGAAGCCGCAGACCATCAGCGGCCCGTGCAGCTCGATCAGGTTCGCGCGTCCGCTCGGCAGGCTCCAGCCGAAGCGCAGCAGACCGGCCCAGACGCCGCAGACAAGCGACGCGAGCAACGGATAGCGGACTCGCGAGATCGCCATATCTGTTTTATACTATTGCTATGAGTTTTTCGGGAATGGATGCGCTCACAGCCGCTGCCTGGACCGTGCTCTCGACCGTCGAGGATCCCGAGCTCGGTCTCGATATCGTCTCGCTCGGGCTCGTCTACACGATCGAGCGCGAGGAGAAACGGGTGCGGGTGGTGTACACGCTGACCTCGATGGGCTGTCCGATCGGGCCGATGATCGAGCGCGACATCGTCGACGCCGTCGGCGGTCTCGACGGGATCGAGACGGTGGAGACCGAGCTCGTGTTCGACCCGCCCTGGTCGCCGCAACGGATGAGCGACGACGCCAAGTTCCTGCTCAAAGCGTACGGTTAGGCGTGCGATGAGCGACGAGGCAGACCAGGCGCTGCGGCGGCATCGCGCGCTCGCCGACCCGAGCCGGGCACGGATCCTCGCCGATCTCGCCGACGACGGTCCGCTAGACGCGCGCGAGCTCGCACGCCGGGTCGGGCTGCATGTGAACACGGTGCGCGTACACCTGAACTCACTCGTCGAGGCGGGGCTGGCCGACGCGGAGACGGTCCCCTCGCAGGGCCGGGGCCGGCCCCGGCTCGTCTACCGGGCGACCGGCGCCGTCGGCGAGGAGGGTGGCCGCCGCTACCGGCTGCTGGCGGAGATCCTGACGGCGCTCGTGGCAAGCTTCGGCAGCAAGGCGACCGTGCAGCTGGAGGAGATCGGCGACGCCTGGGGGCACTACCTCGTCAACTCGCCGTCCCCGTTCGCCCGGCTTTCGGACGGAGAGGCGGTCGACCGGCTGGTCGAGCTGCTCACCGAGATCGGCTTCCAGCCGGAGCTGGAGAAGGGCAAGCGGGGGCGGCGGATCCTGATGCACCCCTGCCCGTTCCTTGAGCTCGCGCGCCGCCACCAGGAGGTCGTCTGCCCGATCCACCTCGGCCTGATCCGCGGCGCGCTTGCCGAGCTCGGCGCAACCACGAGCGCTACGAAGCTGGAGCCGTTCGTGCAGCCGGATCTCTGCGTCGCGCACCTGGCGGCCCGAGCCCGCTAGCTGGCTCGTTCGTGGATCTGCCGATCGACGTGCTGCACGTGCTCGCCGCCTGCGTCTGGGTTGGCGGCAGCGTCGCGATCGTGACGGTCGCGGTCCCCTACGGGCGCCGACTGCCGCCGCGCGAGCGAGCGCTGATGCTGGCTGGAATCGGTCGCCGTTGGCGGCCGATCGGCTGGAGCACCCTCGCCGTGCTCGTCGGCCCCGGGATCGCCGCCGCCGAGCGGTGAGTGCCCGGCGCGCCATGTGGTGGTCGTGCTCGGCTGGGCGAGCCTTCTCCTGACGCTGGCCGCCGGTGCTCGGCGTTGCGCTCGCCGCAGCCGGACGGGGGGCTATCCCTGCGGGCGGCCGATGCGGACGCGCCAGACCTCCGGGCCCTGCTCGAGATAGTCCCAGGCGAAGGCGCCGGCGTACTCGGCCTCGAACTGGTACCAGAGCGGCTTCGGGTCGTGGTCGTTGACGAGCACGAAGCCGGCGCCGGGCACGAGCGCATGGTAAGTGTCGAAGATCAGCTCGTGGCGCCGCGCGGGCGGCTCGTTGCGTACGTCCAGGATCGTGTCTGCGTCGATGGTCATCGAGTCTCCCGCTTCTTGTCGGTCTTCCGGGAATGCACGGTCAGGTAATGGAGCGTGGCGTTCAGCCGCCGGGCCGCCTTCGGTGCCGGGGCCTTCAGCAGCCACCAGCCCTCGGCGGCGAGCCTGCAGGCGGCGTCGGCTTCGCCGGTCTTGCCGAGCGCGCGCACCGCGCGGTCGAGCAGCCCGCCGAGCCGTTCGAGCGTCTCCTCGCCGGCGGTCGCGGTCATGCGTCGAGTTCGACGAGGACACGCCCGTCCTCAATCCGGACGGGGAACGTCTCGACCGGGAGCACGGCGGGGAGCGTGAGCGGGCGGCCGCTGCGGATGTCGATGCGGGCGCCGTGACGCGGGCAGACGGCGACCCCTGCCTCGGCGTCCAGCTCCCCTTCGGCGAGCGGGCCATCATCGTGGGAGCAGCGATCCTCCAGCGCGTACAGCTCACCGCCGAGGTTGTAGACGCCGATCGCGAGAAGGCCGTCACGCACGACGAGCGCCGAGCCGTCCGGGAGCTCGGCGAGCGCGCAGACGTCGAGTCGCCGCATCAGCGCTGCCCCTCGATCGCCGGCAGCTCGTTTCGCTCGCAGTAGGAGGCGACGAGGCTGTCCACAGCGTCTGCTCCTTCCAGGTAGGCCGCGTTGATCGGCGTGAACTCCTGCCACTTCTGCGGCAGCGCATCCTCGGGGAAGATCGCTTCGACCGGGCACTCCGGCTCGCAGGCGCCGCAGTCGATGCACTCCTCCGGGTCGATCACGAGCATCCGGCCGACCTCGTGGATGCAGTCCACGGGGCAGACGTCGACGCAGGCCCGGTCCTTCACGTCGATACACGGCTCGGCAATCACATACGTCATTGGCCAGTCACGATCCTTTCGCGCAGGAGTCTTTAACATGTTACACATGGGCGAAAACAGTTGTGATCGTGCTACCTTGTATCTAGCGACGGTAGTCCTCCACGAGCAAGCGGCGCCGCCCCTCGGGGGCCGCGACAGGCAGCCCGCGTGCTACTCGCCGCGGCCGATTAGCGGCCTGTTGAGACGAGGCGAGGAGGTCGTCATGAATATCCGCGCAGCAGACGTAACGACTTGGCGCCGCCTCACGCACCTCTTCCTTTGTTCACCGCCTTCATCGCGGTGGCGACACTCGCGTCTCGACCGGCGCCCACCCGGTCGCTCGCGACCTTGCAGGCCCGAGCGGACGCGACGCAGATCACCGTCGTGATGAAGGAATTTCGCTTCGTCCTCTCCACCCGCTTCGTCCAGACCGACGCTGTGGTCTTCCGGCTCGTGAACCGCGGCCACCTTCCGCATGACTTCAAGATCGCCGGCAGGAAAAGTGCGCTGAGCGCGCCGGGCAAGCGAGGCCTGCTTCGCGTTGTCTTCAGCCGCGCCGGAACCTACCCAGACCTCTGCACCGTGCCCGGGCACGCCGACGCCGGTATGAAGGGCGACACGATAACGACGCCACCAACAGGTCGAGGCTGCGCGGAGGGCGGCGGCGAGGGCGATCCGGACGTGTGGAGATCTGCTGCGCTGGGTGCGGCTACGCCTCGACAGCGAGCTGACGATGACTAGCGGCTCGCTCGTGAAGGTGTTCGACTGGTACGACAACGAGTGGGGCTACAGATGTCGGCTCATCGACCTCGTCGGACGGCTGCAGTGACGGCAAAGGCGAAGACACCTACGCCCGCCGCGAAGCCGCTTCCGCGCGAGCGGCTGGTCGAGTTCCTGGGCGAGATGCTGTTGATCCGGCGTTTCGAGGAGAAGGTCGAGGAGCGCTTCCGCGCCGGCGAGCTCGCCGGCTTCCTGCACGCCTGCATCGGCCAGGAGGCGGTCGCCGTCGGCGTCTGCCGCGCGCTCGAAGACGGCGACGTGATGGGATCGACGCATCGCGCGCACGGGCATGTGCTCGCCAACGGCACGCCCCCGAACGAGGTGATGGCGGAGCTGTACGGCAAGGTCGAGGGTTGCTCGCACGGCTACGGCGGCTCGATGCACCTCTACGACGTGAAGCGCGGCACGATGGGCGCGAACGCGGTCGTCGGTGGCGGCCTGCCGGCGGCCGTGGGCGCGGCGCTCGCGTTCCAGCTGCGCCGCGAGCCGCGGGTGTCCCTTGCGTTCTTCGGCGATGGGGCGACGAACATCGGCACCTTCCACGAGTCGATGAACGTCGCCCAGCTCTGGCGGGTGCCGGTCGTCTTCGTGTGCGAGAACAACCGCTGGTCGGAGTCGACGCCACAGTCGCAGCACCAGCCGATCCGNNAAGGGGCCGGTGTTCCTGCTCTGCGAGACCGAGCGGCTGACCGGCCACTACATCGGTGACGCGCAGGTCTACCGCGACAAGGACGAGTTGCGTCGGCTGCGCGAGACGCGCGACCCGATCCGGAACCTGCGCGAACGCATAGAGGCGAGCGAGCAGGAATGGGAGCGGCTGGATGGCCACGCGCGACAGGTCGCCGACGAGGCGGTCGCCTACGCGAAGGCCGGCACCGATCCCAGGCCGGAGGCCGCGCTCGAAAACGTCTACACGGAGGGGTGAGGAGAGGATGGGTGTGATCGTCGTCGGCGTCGACCAGTCGGAGGGGACGAAGGCGGCGCTACGCTTCGCGCTCGAGGAGGCGAAGCTCCGCCGGGCGACGCTGCGCGCGGTCCACGCCGCCGACGAGCTCGAGGCGACAGTGAGCGACGCGATCCCTGACAGGAGCGAGGTGGAGATCGAGCGCCGCGTCGTCGAGGGCACCCCCGGAGCGGTGCTCGTCGACGAGGCGCGCGACGCCGACCTGCTGGTGGTCGGCTCGCGCGGGCGCGATGGCTTTGCTATCTGCTGCTCGGCTCGGTCAGCCAGCAGGTCGCCCATGATGCAGCCTGCCCGGTCGTGATCGCGCATGGCAAGCCCAAGCAGTAGCGGCATGGACGTCCGTCTCAGGCGCGCCTACGAGCCGGCTGTGGCCGCGGACGGCTACCGCGTGCTGATCGACCGACTCTGGCCGCGCGGCGTCTCGAAGCAGGAGGCCCATCTGGACGAGTGGGCCCGCGAGCTGGCGCCCAGTGGCGAACTGCGACGCTGGTTCGGTCACGATCCGGAGCGCTTCGACGAGTTCCGCCGCCGCTACAGCAAGGAGCTCGCCGCTCACGAGGACAAGCTGCGCGAGCTGCGCCGGCGTGGCCGCGCGGGGACCGTGACGCTCGTCTACGCGGCCCGCGACAGCGAGCACAACGACGCGGTCGTGCTCGCCGAACTCCTGCGCCGGGGCAGGCGGTCGCGATGACCGCGGTCGAGCGGCTCGCCCGCTTCGTCGTCACGCGCTCGTGGGATGACCTCTCCGAGCCGGCGCGCAGCGAGCTGAAGATCCGCGTGCTCGACGCGCTCGGCTGCGCCCTCGGCGCGCTCGACGCAGCACCGGTGCGGGCGATCCGCGCGCAGGTAGAGGACTTCGGCGGTAGGCCGCTCTGCACGCTCGTCGGCGGAGGGGCAAGCGCACCCGATCGCGCCGCGCTCTACAACGGGGCGCTCGTTCGCTATCTGGACTTCAACGACTCCTACTTCGCGCCCGGCGAGACCTGCCATCCGAGCGACAACCTCACGCCGGTGCTGGCGGCCGCCGAGTACGCGGACGCCTCGGGGCGCGAGCTGTTGACAGCGCTCGCGGTCGCCTACCAGGTGCAGTGCCGGCTCTCCGATGAGGCGCCCGTCCGCGCGCGCGGTTTCGACCACACCACCCAAGGCGCCTATGCGGCCGCGGCGGGTATCGCCAAGGCGCTGCGCCTCGGCGAGGCGGAGACGGCGAATGCGATCGCGATCGCCGGCACGGCGCTGAACGCGCTGCGCGTCACGCGCACGGGCGCGCTCTCGCAGTGGAAGGGGCTCGCCTACCCGTTCACCGTGTTTGGCGCCGTCGAGGCGGCCTTCCTCGCCGCCCGCGGCATCACCGGTCCGGCGGCAATCTTCGAGGGGAACAAGGGCTTCATCGAGACGATCGCCGGGCCCTTCGAGATCGGCTGGGAGCACGAGGACCTCGAGCGCGTCCGCCGCACGTTCCTCAAGCGCTACAACGCCGAGATCCACTCCCAGTCGGCGCTCGAGGCGCTGCTCGAGCTGCGCGAGACGCACGCGCTCGATCCGGCGCAGGTCGAGCGGATCGAGTTGGAGACGTTCCAGGTCGCCTACGACATCATCGGCGGCGGCGAGGAGGGCGGGAAGACGGAGATCGCCACCAAGGAGGAGGCCGACCACTCGCTGCCCTACCTGCTCGCCGTCGCGCTGCTCGACGGACAGGTGCTGCCGGAGCAGTTCGCGCCGGAGCGAATCGTCGCCGCGGATGTGCAGGAGCTGCTGCGACGGGTCGATGTTCGCCCGGCCGCCGACCTGTCGGCCCGCTTCCCCGCCGAACACGCCTGCCGGCTGCATCTCCACCTCGCCGACGGCGCGACGCTCGCCGCCGACAAGTCCGACTACGAGGGCTTCTTGACCCGCCCCATGCGCTGGGAGCAGGCGCGGGAGAAGTTCGAGCGGCTCGCCGCCGACGCGGCCGAGCCGGAACTCGCGGCCGAGCTCGCCGAGGCGGTCGCTGCGCTCGACGAGCTTCAGACGCGAGACCTGACCGCGCTGCTCGCCCGCGCGGGCGAACGTGAGACGACCAAAGGAGCAGTCCGATGACCACGACCGAATCCGAGACCGAGCGGACGTTCGCTTTTCTGCGCCTAAACGAGCGGCCGCCGAAGCCGCGCAGCCGCGGCGTGACCGAGATCCGCGGGCCCTACTACACCCCGGTCGGGCGCCGCTACCTCGAAGACGTGCTCGAGACGATGGGCGCCTGGATCGACACACTCAAGTACGCCGGCGGCTCCTTCGCGCTGATGCCACGGAAGGCGGTTCGCGGTTTGAACGAGCTCTGCCACGAGCACGAGGTCGAGGTCTCGACCGGTGGTTTCCTCGAATACGTGCTCGCCCAGCGCGGCGACGCCGTCGCCCGCTACCTCGCGGAATGCCGCGAGCTCGGCTTCGACATCGTCGAGATCTCGAGCGGTTTCGTCACCCTGCCAGCAGACGACCTCGTTCGGCTCACGAAGGCGGTGCACGCGGCCGGGTTGAAACCGAAGCCGGAGGTGGGGATCCAGTTCGGCGCCGGCGGCGCCTCCAGCGTCGCGGCGCTCGAGGCCGAGGGCACTCGCGACGTCGGCCAGGCGATCGAGCTCGCCAAGCGCCACCTCGACGCCGACGCCCACCTGATCATGATCGAGTCCGAGGGGATCACCGAGCAGGTGCGCGAATGGCGCACCGACGTCGTCGCCCGCATCGTCTCCGAGCTTGGGCTCGAGCGCGTCATGTTCGAGGCCGCCGACCCCGACGTCTTCAGCTGGTACATCAAGAACTACGGCATTGACGTCAACCTGTTCGTCGACCACAGCCAGATCGTCCAGCTCGAGTGCCTCCGCGCCGGCATCTGGGGCACCGACGACACCTGGGGCCGCATGCTCAGCTACCGGCGGCCGTTCGAGGAGGAGGAAGAACAATGAGCCTGATCATCGGGCCCGCGAGCGAGCTCGCACAGTTCGATTCGGACAGCTTTGGCACCGTGACGCTACTTGCCACCGAGCACGTCCGCGTACTGCTCGCGGCCTTCGAGCCGGGACAGGAGATCCCCTTGCACGCGCCAGAGATCGATCTCGTCGTGGCAGTCGTCGAGGGCGTCGGCGAGCTGTTTGCGGGCGACCGCGTCTACCCCTTGCGAGCCGGTGACGTTGCCGTCGTGCCGGCCGGACAGACGCGGGGTATCCGCGCACGCGCGGCGAGGCTCGTGGTGCTCAACGTCGTCAGGCCTCCGCCGAGCGCCGGCGACCACGCTCGCGTCGCCGCCGGCGCAGCCTGGCCGCAGAAGCGCGAGCCGACGGCGGACCCGGCGGCGTTGATCCGCGCCGAGCACGGCGAGCTGCGCCCGCACCTCGAGCACCTGCGGGCGCTCGCGGATGAGGTCGAGGCGGCAGCCGAGCAGCCGCTGCGCGAGCGGCTCCGACAGGCGGCGGCCTTCCTCCGCGGCGGTATCTTGCCGCACGCCGCGATCGAGGAGGCGACCGTCTACCCGGCCGTCGACCGGTTGCTGCGTGCGCTCGGCGGCGGGACGGCCACGATGGCGCTCGAGCACGTGCTGATCGGAGCGCGCGTCGAGGAGCTCGAGCGGCTCGTGGACAGCGAGCCCTACGACGGGCCGACGCGGGCCGAGCTGCGGCGCTCGCTGACGGCGCTGGAGGCCGTGCTGCGAGGCCACTTCGAGAAGGAAGAGCGCGTGTACGTGCCGCTGCTCGCGCATCTTGCCCCGGCGGAGTCCGCGGCACTCGCTGCCGGGCTCGAAGCCGCCGCTTCCGAAGGACACCAGCATTGACGGTTACGCCGGCTGCGATGCGCCCGCGACGCGCGGCGAGACGCTCGCTCGAGCTGCGCCCGCGGCCGCCGTTCCGTCTCGACCTCACGGTCTGGGCGCTGCGCAGGCGCGAGCAGAACACGATCGACACCTGGGACGGTCGCAGCTACCGGCGCGCACTGCTCGCGGACGGCGCTCCGCTGGGGTTGGCGGTTGCGCAATTCGGGTCTCCGAGCGCCCCGCGACTCGAGGTCGCCCTGGACGGGCCGCGCCGGACACACTCGGTCGAAGACGCCGCGCGCTCGGCGCTGACGAGGCTGCTCGGCCTCGACATCGACCTCTCCGCGTTCTACGCGCGCGCCGCCTCTGACCGCACGCTCCGGGAGCTGGTCGAGCCGTACCGGGGCCTCAAGCCGCCGCGATTCCCGACCCTGTTCGAGTGCCTGCTGAACGCGGTCGCCTGCCAGCAGCTCTCGCTCGCCGCCGGATTGACGCTGCTCAGCCGGCTTGCCGCGTCCGCCGGCCGAGCGGCCGGCGGCCTGCACGCGTTCCCGGCCCCGGAAGATGTCCTCCGCCTGCCGCGATCGGAGCTGCGGAGGCTCGGCTTCAGCGGACGCAAGGTCGAGACGCTCGTTGCGCTCTCCCACGCTGCGGTCGCCGGCGAGCTCACGCTGGTCGCGCTCGAGCAGCTCGAGGACGCAGAGGTCATTGCGACGCTCACCCAGCATCGGGGCATCGGCCCCTGGAGCGCCGACTACGCCCTCCTGCGCGGGCTGGGACGACTGCACGTCTTCCCGCGGCACGACGTCGGCGCGCTGAACGGCCTGTGCCGTCTCCTCGCCGATGCAGGGATCGACGACGACCCCGGCAGCGTCCTCACACGCTGGGCACCCGACGCCGGCATCGTCTACTTCCACCTGCTCATTCATGGCCTCGAGCAGCAGGGAAGGCTCGACGGCGTCGCGCGCAGCTAGCGTGGCGGCGTTCGCGGGCCGACCACGATGCGTGGCGCCTGGACGTCGATACGCTCGATGTGGCCGACCGGCACGCGCAGCCGTCGACCGTCGCTAGTCGCGACGATCAGCTCCTCGGCCCAGAAGTCGAAGCCGAGCGCGGGCAGCACGACCTCCTCCACGATGCCTGCGGCTCCGTCGGGGAGTTCGACCGGGACACCCTCCGAATGGCGCAGCAGCGTGCGAAACGTCGTCCGCCGTCGGTCGCGGGCGGACAGCGCGCGGGGGAGTCGGCGCGATCTCCAGGGCGGTGGCAACTGTCCGTCGGTCGTCAGCTCACCATGCGGATGAGCACGCGGCTGTGGCGCGACCGCAGAGACCGGCCCGAAGACAGCATGCGACGAGTGCGACATGTGTGTCACCCTCCTTCCTCTGCACCGGTCGCGGGCCCATGCGGGGAGACGTAGTCGCCGGCGGGGCTTCTGAACCCGACGGCGAAGCGGTTCCAGCCGTTGATCGCGACGATCACCAGGGTGAGTGCGACGATCTCTTCCTCGTCGAACTCGGCCGCGAGCGCCGCATAGACGTCGTCTGGCGCTCCCCGCGACGCCAGCAGGGTCAGCGACTCGCACCAGGCGAGCGCCGCCCGCTCCCGCGCACTGTAGAACGGCGCCTCGCGCCAAGCGGCGAGCACGTGCAGGCGCTGCTCGCTCTCACCGCGGGCGCGCGCGTCCTTTGAGTGCATGTCGAGGCAATAGGCGCAGCCGTTCAGCTGTGACGCCCGCATCTTGACCAGCTCGAGCAACTGCGGCTCGAGGCTGCTCCGCCCGACGACCTCCTCAAGACCGCTCATCGCGTGGACGGCCGCTGGAAGTACCTTGCGATAGTCGACCCTCATCTGCCACCTCTCAGCCGAGGCTGGAAAGCACCGAGCTATATTATAGCTCATGGGAACCATATCAAAAGTGAAAATTCGTATCTGCGGTTCGGGGGCGCACGCGGCGGCGATCGCCGGCGGGCATGCGCGGTGCCTGGCGGGTGCGGTGTTCACTCCCGGCACTCGATCGAGACAGGTAAGAAATGTCGGTGGCGCGACACAAACGGGTCATGCAGCTCATCGACCTCGGAGGCAAGAGACTCGCTGTGGGCCGGTGGCGCTTCGGGCAGCGGCCGTCAAGGCGCTCGAGCGTTACGACATCGGGGTGATCCAGGTCGACTTCTCCGAGAGCCACAAGTTCGCGATCGCAAGCCTGCACTGCGCAACTCTCGAGCTCGTCTGCGACCAGGACGAGCGCTGAGACCGGAACCTCGCCCGACCCGAAAGGAATGACATGGACATCCGCGCTCCAGTCCCGCCGTTCACCGAGGAGACTGCCCGACAGAAGGTCCAGGGTGCCGAGGACGCCTGGAACACCCGCGACCCGGAGCGGGTCGCCCTCGCCTACACCGTCGACTCCGAGTGGCGCAACCGTGACCTGTTCCTCACGGGGCGCGAGGCAATCGTCGACTTCCTCCGACGCAAGTGGGAGCGCGAGCTCGACTACCGGCTGCGCAAGGAGCTCTGGTGCTTCACCGACAACCGCATCTCGGTGCGCTTCGAGTACGAATCGCACGACACCGACGGCCAGTGGTGGCGCAGCCACGGCAACGAGCACTGGGAATTCGACGAGAACGGACTCATGCGCCGCCGCGACGCCAGCATCAACGATTACAAGATCGAAGAACACGAGCGCCGGATCCACATCGGCCGCTGAGCGGACGCCGGGGCCACACAGCTCGATCGAAGACCGGCCACCAATCAACCACCTGAACAATGTGGCTAGGAACTACAACTGACAGTGAGGATGGACTTCCCGCGGCTTGCGTATCCGATCGTGCAGGCGCCGCTCAGCGGCGGTCCATCGACAGCCGAGCTCGCCGCAGCGGTGTCGGGCGCGGGCGGGCTCGGGTTCCTCGCCGCCGGCTACAAGACCGCCGAGACGCTGCGCGCCGAGATCGCGCGCGTTCGCGAACTCACCGACGCGCCCTTCGGCGTCAACGTCTTCGTGCTGGACGAGCAGGCGGTCGACGAGGCCGCACTGAGAGCCTACTGTCACGGCCTTGCAGCCGACGCAGAGCGCTACGCGGTCGAGCTCGGTGAGCCGCGCTTCGACGACGACGAACTGGCCGAAAAGGTCGCCGTCCTCGAAGACGCACGCGTCGCCGTCGTGTCGACCACCTTCGGCTGCCCGTCGGCTGAGCTCACGCGACGCCTGCACGACGCGGGCTCGGCGGTGTGGGTAACCGTGGGCTCTCCCGCGGAGGCGGTGCAGGTGCAGGCTACGGCGGCGGGCGCCGATGTGCTCGTCGTGCAAGGGTTCGAGGCGGGAGGCCATCGCGGCGGCTTCGACGACACGAGCGACCTTGCCCTCCTCCCGCTGCTGCGGCTCGTCGCACGCGAGACCGAGCTGCCGCTCGTCGCGGCGGGCGGGATCGGCGACGGCGCGGCGGTCGCTGCCGTCCTCGCGGCCGGCGCAGTCGCGGCGCAGGTCGGCACTGCGTTTATGCACACCCCCGAAGCGGGGACGAGCGCACCGCACCGGGCCGCCCTCGCCGGTGACGCGCCGACGGGGCTCACGCGTGCCTTCAGCGGCCGCCGCGCGCGCGGCATCCATAACGGGTTCATGCGGGCGCACACTGACGCCCCGGCCGCCTACCCCCACGTCCATTACCTGACGGCGCCCTTGCGTGCGGCGGCACGCGCGGCCGGCGACGCAGACGCGATCAACCTCTGGGCCGGGCAGGCCTATCCACTCGCGGAGGAGCTGCCCGCCGCGGAACTCGTCCGGCGACTCGGCGCCGGCGCCCGAGTCTCGCTCGCCGCCGCGCAGGCGCGCCTATGCGGCGACTAGTGCGGCCTCTCAAATCGTTTGAGCTGGAATGGGCAGGGTCCTTGCTGGTGGGTCGAATCTGGACGCATGCAATCTGAGGAGGTGCCGATGTGTCCCCCGTCGCTACAGCCGCCGGCACGGCATCCGCTACCGCAACACCCCCGAGGCGCGACTCGAGCGCAGACTCAACGCCGACCGGCGACGCCAGCGCCGCAAACTCACCCTCGCCGCGCGAACCACCAACCAGTTTCCGGTGCAACGTTACGAGAGACCGCACTAGACGACGTGCCTCGACACGTTGTGGACGGTTGGGTCATCCGAGCCATGAGCGGCCCGGCGACCCGGGCCCGCCGGCCATGGTGACCCCGCTACCCCCGCCTGCCGAGCTCGGTCGGGTCGGACCGGCAGCCCTGGCGATGGCCCTCGCTCACGACGGCTCCGCACTCGGGGCAGACAAGATGGGCCCAGCAAGCAAGTTCGCCACCCTCGTCGGGTCGCCCGGCCGGCGCATCTTCGTCCGCGGCCAGTGGAAAGTCGACGGCGACGTCTTGGTGCCGGCGCCAGCTTCCCGCTTCCGCGTCAAACGTCTCTCTTGACACGATCGCTCCTTCCCGACGATCGTACAGGAGTGAGCCTGTGGGGTGTGTAGACCCGGTCTTGCTTGCAAATGGAAAGAGGATCGCGAGGCGCACCGTCGTCGCTACTCGCGGACGGCACCCCGAGCTGGCGTGTCGCGCCCGGCCCAGCGGCTCGGGGGGTCGCTGGCCGGGAACGACTCACGCCCCCACTCATCGACGAGCCAGCTGGCCGGGGGAGCCGTGTCCGCGGCGATCGCGCCGCTCGACCCGATCAGCTTTGCGACCCGCTCGAGAAAGGCGCGGTCATGGTCGTCGAAGGCGCCGGGACGGTCCGAGTCGATGTCGATCTCGCCGACCACGCGTCCGCCGCGGCTGACTGGCACGACGATCTCGGAGCGTGTCGAGACGAAGCAGGAAAGGTAGCGGGGGTCGGCGGCTACGTCCTCGACGACCTCCGTCGCTCCGCTGGCCGCCGCCGCGCCGCAGATGCCCTTGCCGACCGGGATCCGGACGTGTTCGGTCGCCTGCGGCCCGCGCCACGGGCCGAGCACGAGCTCGCCTCCCTCGACGCGGTAGAAGCCGATCCACGAGTAGTGGTCGAACTGCTCGTAGAGCCGCGCGATCGCCGCGTTGAGTCCATCGGGGCCGGCGAGCTCGCGTCCGAGTTCCGCGAGCGCCCGTGCGTACGCGTCGCTTCCGCCAGGCACGTCGCCCGTTCGCCGCATCAATGGCGACGCCCCGACCCCATGTAGCCGGTGCGCGCGTCGGGGTAGAGGTCGACCGGCGAGAGGACGCCGTCGAGCGACGACGCCCCGCCGTACGGGCAGCCGCCTTCCTCGACGTGACGGCGGAACTCGTCCGGGAACTTGTCGACGTAGCTGGCAACCGCGATCGCGTCGGCATCGCCGAGCGGGCAGAGGCACTTGCCGAGGATGCGGTCGCAGACGTCGAGCAGCAGGTCGACCTGGTGGGGCTCGGCGCGGCCCTCCTCGATCGGGTGCAGGATCTGGACGACCCAGCGCGTCCCTTCCCGGCAGGGCACGCACTTGCCGCACGACTCGAACATGTAGAACTGCGCCACGCGGAGGGCGAGCTGGACGATGCAGACGCGCTCGTCGAGCACGATCACCGCGCCGGAGCCGAGCTGCGACCCGGCCGCGGCCATCGCGGTGAAGTCGAGCGTGACGTCGTCGATCTCGTCGGCGCGCAGGATCGGCGTCGACGAGCCGCCAGGGATCACCGCCTTCAGCCGGTGACCGTCGGGGATGCCACCGCCGATCTCGAAGATCAGCTCCCGCAACGGTGTCCCGAGCGGCAACTCGTAGTTGCCGCCGTTGACGACGTTGCCGGAGAGCGAGAAGACGCGTGTGCCGCTCGAGTTCTCGACGCCGAGCTTCGCGTACTCGGCGCCCCCAAGCTCGAGGATCTTCGGCACGGTCGCGATCGTCTCGACGTTGTTGATCAGCGTCGGCGACGTGTACAGGCCGGCGACGGCGGGGAACGGCGGCTTCGGCCGCGGCTGTCCGCGCGCGCCCTCGAGCGACTCCAAGAGCGCCGTCTCCTCGCCGCAGATGTAGGCACCTGCGCCGCGGTGGAGCACGATCGTGACGTCGCCGAGCAGCCCTGCCTCGCGCACCTCGTCGAGCGCAGCGCGCAGCACCTCGAACTCCGCCAGATACTCACCGCGGATATAGACGAACACGAGCTCACAGCCGATCGCGTGTGCGGTGATCAGGCAGCCCTCGAGAAGCCGGTGCGGGACGCGCAGCATGATCTCGCGGTCCTTGAACGTGCCCGGCTCCGATTCGTCCGCGTTGACGGTCAGGTAGGTCGGCTTTCCGGTCCCTTCGGCGAGGAAGCTCGCCTTGCGACCCATCGGGAAGCCTGCCCCGCCACGGCCCCGAATCTCGGAGACCAACAACTCCTCGATCACCTGCCCCGGCTCCATCCGACGCGCCCGCTCGAGCTGCTCGTAGCCGCCGACGGCGCGATACTCGCCGATGAGCGCCAGGGTGCACCCACCGGTGTCCGCGAAAACGATTTCCGAGGCCGACCGAGCCATACGTCTTCCTTCCACATCGAGACTCATGGAGGAATTAAAGCCTGTGGGGTGCGCAAACCGGGTTTNNGGTTTGCGCACCCCACACGCCTGACTCCAAAACCCCGACTCCAGAAATTCAGGAGCAGATCATTTGCTGACTGAGTTCGCTTGGTCGGGAAGGATGTCTGTTGATGCCAAAGATCCCGCCGTATTCGTTTTCGACGCTCGCAACCCGACGACCAGGTGCTGCTGTTTTCGAAGCTCGTTTACTCCGCCGCTCGTCAGAGGATCTTTGACAGGAACTGGCGCGTGCGCTCGTGCTCGGGGCGGGTGAAGAAATGCTCGGGCGTGCCTTCCTCGATGATCACGCCCCTGTCCATCATCACGACGCGGTCTGCGGCTTCGCGGGCGAAGCCCATTTCGTGCGTGACGACAATCATCGTCATCCCATCGTGCGCGAGCTCCTCCATCACGGTGAGCACTTCTCCCGTCACTTCGGGGTCGAGCGCGCTGGTCGGCTCGTCGAACAACATCAGGGCGGGCTGCATCGCGAGCGCGCGGGCGATCGCCACCCGCTGCTGCTGCCCGCCTGACAGCTTGCCGGGATAGGTGTCGTGCTTGTCTGCGAGCCCGACGCGCGCCAGTAGCCGTTCCGCATCGGCGAGGGCATCGCCTTTCTTCCGGCCGAGGACTCGCATCGGCGCTTCGATCACGTTCTCGAGCGCGGTCTTGTGCGGAAAGAGGTTGAAGCGCTGGAAGACCATCCCGATCTGCGTCCGCTGACGCGCGATCGAGCGTTCGGAGTCCTCGACCAGCTTGCCGCGATGTTCGCGGTAGCCGATCAGGTGCCCGTTGACCTCGATCCGCCCGCCGTCGATCTTCTCGAGGTGGTTGATGCAACGGATGAAGGTCGTCTTCCCCGACCCGGACGGCCCGATCACGCAGACGGTCTCGCCGCGCCCGACCTCCATGCTCACGCCCTTCAGCACGTCGAGGCGCCCGAAGC
>PLDP01000075.1:1475-4560 GCA_003136795.1 Actinomycetota bacterium | reverse complement strand
CCGAAGCAATGCCCCGTCGCGCCCTTGGTCGACGAGACCGCGAGCTTCGTCCTCGCATATTCCTCGCCGAACGCTTTCTTGATCACCTTCGTCTCGGCCGCGTCGCCGAGCGGCGTCGAGGTGGCGTGCGCGTTCACGTAGCCGACGTCGGTGGGCTCGACCCCGGCGTCGCTCAACGCCATGGTCATCGCGCGCGCGGGGCTCTCGCCGGTCGGGTCGGGCTCGGTCATGTGCGCGGCGTCGGACGAGATGCCGTAGCCGACCAGCTCGGCGTAGATCTTCGCGCCTCGCGCCTTCGCGTGCTCGAGCTCCTCGAGCACGAGAACCGCCGCAGCCTCGCCCATCACGAGACCGTCGCGCTCGTTGTCGAACGGACGCGATGCGTGCGCCGGATCGTCGTTACGGCGCGAGAGGGCACGCATCGCGTCGAAGCCGGCGATGCCGACCTGCGTGATCGGCGCCTCGGTGCCCCCGGCGAACATCACGTCGGCGCGGCCGATGCGAATCTCGTCCATCGCGTCGCCGATCGCCATGTTCGACGCGGCGCACGCCGTGCACTCGCTCATCAGCGGACCCTTCGTGCCGAGCTCGATCGACACCCAGCCGGCGCCCATGTTCGGGATGATCGACGGGATCGAAAACGGGCTGACGCGGTCCGGGCCACGCGTGAGGAGCACGTGGTAGCACTCTTGGTAGCTCTGCAGCCCGCCGATGCCGGTCGCGATCGACGCGCCGAAGCGGTCGGGGGCGGTCGAGACGTCGACGCCTGAATCGGTCTCCGCCTGGCGCGCCGCAGCGAGGATCATCTGCGCGAAGCGGTCCATCCGGCGCGACGCCTTGCGATCGACCCACACGGTTGGATCGAAGTCCTTCAGCTCACACGCGAAGTGGACGCTGTAGTCGGTGTGGTCGAACGCCGTGATCTCGGCCACGCCGGTCTCGCCCGCGAGCAGGCGCGACCACGACGTCTGCACGTCGTTGGCGAGCGGGCTGACCATGCCCAGACCGGTGATCACAACTCTTCTTTGCATCACATGCCCAATCCGCCGTCGACGAGCAGGACCTCGCCGGTGATGAACGAGGCCTCGTCGGAGGCGAGGAAGCGTACCGCGCCGGCGATCTCCTCCGGTTCCGCGACACGGGCGAGCGGAGTGTTCTGGATCATGGCCGCCGTCGCCTCTTCCGGGAGCACGTCGGTGAGCTGCGTCTTCACGTACCCGGGCGCGACGACGTTCGCGCGGATGTTCCGCGAGCCGAGCTCGCGCGCGAGCGACTTCGTGAAGCCGATGATCCCCGCCTTCGAGGCGGCGTAGTTCGTTTGGCCCCAGTTGCCGTGCACGCCGACGACCGAACTGATGTTGACGATCGACCCGCGCCGCTTCTTCATCATCGGCCGAGTCACGGCACGGCAGGTGTAGAAGACCGAGCTGAGGTTCGTGTCGATCACCGTGCGCCAGTCGTCGTCGGACATGCGCGCAAGCAGCCCGTCCCGCGTCAGCCCGGCGTTGTTGACGAGGACGTCGATGTCACCCGCCTCCTCGACGAGCCGCTTCGCGTCTTCGGCCGACGAAACGTCGGCCTGCACCGCGCGCCCGCCGATCTCGGCCGCGAGCTGCTCCGCCTCGTCCTTGCCCGACCGGTAGCCGATCACGACCTCCGCGCCGGCGGCCGCCAGCTCCTGTGCGATCGCGCGGCCGATCCCGCGCGAAGCGCCGGTGACGAGCGCGAGCTTTCCTTCGAGGGTGGCGAACGGCGGTGCGCCGCTTTCACTACCGGCCAAGTGCTTCTGATGCCTCGTCGAGCGACT
This sequence comes from Actinomycetota bacterium, assembly GCA_003136795.1. Classification (GTDB taxonomy): domain Bacteria; phylum Actinomycetota; class Thermoleophilia; order Gaiellales; family Gaiellaceae; genus PALSA-600. Next base: position 2,753 of record PLDP01000075.1, on the reverse strand, counting down.
TCAGGTCGTTGACCGAGAAGATGCGCACCGATCTGTCGATCCTCTTCAGTAAACCACTGAGCACGTTGCCGGGCCCGACCTCGACGAAGGTGGTCACGCCGCCCGCGATCAGCCCGCGCGCAGCCTGTGTGAACCTGACCGGCGCGGTCAGCTGGTCGATCAGCAGCTCGCGGTAGCGCTGCGCATCCTCGACCCTTGCGGTCACGGTGGACATGAAGTCGGCAACGCCCTCGCCGATGTGCACACGATCGACCGCGGGCCGCAACCGATCGGCCGCCTTCGCGACGAGCGGCGAGTGGAATGCGCCCGAGACGCGCAGCTTGATCGCGCGCCGTGCGCCCTCACGCGTCGCCTCGTCGCAGGCCTCGTCGACCGCCGGGGTCTCGCCGGAGATGACGAGCTGGCCTGGGCAGTTGTAGTTCGCAGGCCAGACGTTCGTGATCTTGTGACAGAGCGCCTCGACCGCCTCGTCGGCGAGACCGAGGATCGCCGCCATCGAGCCGGGATGCGCCTTGGCGGCCTCGGCCATGGCAATGCCGCGCTCGCGCACGACCGCGATCGCGTCGCGGACGGACATCGACTGTGCGGAGCCGAGTGCCGAGAACTCGCCGACGGAGTGGCCGACAACGACGTCGGGGCTGATGCCGCGCGTGCGCAGCGCCGCGTCGAACGACAGGCACGTTGCGACCAGGGCGGGCTGCTGCACCTCGGTGTCGACGAGATCCTCGACGGGGCGCTCGAAGCAGAGCTCCTTGAGATCCATGCCGGACGCTTCGCTCGCGACCTCGTACACGGCCAGCGCCTCGGGCACGGCGGCGGCGACGTCCTTGCCCATCCCGGCTTCCATCGAGCCCTGTCCGGGGAACATGAAGGCGATCTTCGTCATGCTGCTGCTCCAGTCGTTTCGTGTGTCCACTCGATCAGGGCCGATCCCCAGGTCAGTCCGGCTCCCATGCCGGTCAAGAGCACCAGTTTGCCCGGTTTGAGGCGTCCGTCGTCGGCGGCGTCCGCGAGCGCGAGCGGAATCGAGCCCGACGACGTGTTGCCGTATTTGTTCACGTTGACGATCGTCTTCTCCTGTGGGAAGCCGAGCTTTCGCGCAGCGTGATCGATGATGCGGACGTTCGCCTGGTGCGGCACGTAGACGTCGACGTCGTCGACCGTCTTGTCGCATTCGTTCAGGATCGCCTCTGCCGAGCTGACCATCACGCGCGTCGCGAACTTGAAGACCTCACGGCCGTTCATCTTCACGAACTTGTCCGGATCCTCGAACTTCCG
>PLDP01000075.1:0-1439 GCA_003136795.1 Actinomycetota bacterium | reverse complement strand
TAGACGAAACCGGTGCAGCCCGCCGAGAGGTCGTAGGCCGCCGCGTCGGGCATCCCGAGGATGTCGGCGAGAATGGCGCTCGACGACGGGAACGCCATGTCGGGCGTCACGGTCGCGACGATGAGCAGGTCGATTGACTTCGGATCGACGGCGGCCATCTCGAGCGCGCGCCGCGCGGCCGGCAGGCAGATGTCGGTGAGCGCTTCGTCCTCGGCGGCGATCCGCCGCTCGCTGATGCCGGTGCGCTCGAGAATCCACTGGTCGTTCGTGTCGACGAGCTTCGAGAGGTCGTCGTTCGTGAGCACGCGCTCCGGCACGTGCACGCCGAGGCCCGTGATCGAGATCGGCTGCCCGTTGGTGCGACCGATCAATGTTCCGCTCCGGCGCCGGCGGAGCCGGCGCCTCCGCTCCTGGGCGGCTCCGTCGAGCCTACGCCGCTTTCGGCTCCCACAGCGAAGGTGAGCGTGCCACGCACGGCGAGCTGGCCGTCCACGGTCGCCCTCGCCTTGCCGCGCCCGACCGGGCCGCGCACCGTCTCCACGACGCACTCCAGGGTCAGCACGTCGCCCGGGCGCACGACGCGCTTGAAGCGCACGTCGTCGATGCCGGCGAAGAGCGCAAGCTTGCCGCGGTTCTCCTCCTGTGAGAGCACCGCTACCGCCCCACACTGCGCGAGCGCCTCGATCATCTTCACCCCCGGCATGATCGGGTTGCCCGGAAAGTGGCCGGCGCAGTCTTCCTCGGTGACCGTCTTGCGCGCGACAACTCGTTCGCCGGGCACGAGCTCGATCACCTCGTCGATCAGGAGCATCGGGTACCGGTGCGGCAGGATCTCCTCGATCGCGGCCTTGTCGAGCATGACCTCGCTCATGCGGTCAGGCGTTCGCGGAGGCCGTTGCGACCGCGGTGGGCGTAGCACTTGGCCGTGCCGACCGGCAGCCCGGTCGTGGCCGAGATCTCCTCGAACGGCACGTCGAAAGCGTCCTGCAGGACGACGACCCTCGCCTGGGCGGCGGGGAGCTCGGCGAGGCAGCGGCCGAGCTCGAGCCGGGTCTCCGACTCGGCGAGCGCGCGGGCCGGATCGCCGTCGGCGGCGACCCGCAGGTCGTCGACGAGCGGCTCGGTGCGCCGCTCCGCTGCCCACCGGGCCTGCGCGACGTCCTTGCACGTGTTGACGACAAGCCGGTGCAGCCAGGTGGTGAACTGCGACTGCCCTTTGAACTGCCCGACTCGCTGCACGAGCTTCACGAGGGACTCCTGCGCCGCATCGCGCGCGTCCTCGGGGTCGCGCAGGACGTGCAGCGCGATCCGCTCCACCCGCGCGGCGTGGCGCTCGCAGAGCGTCGCCAGGGCCAGCTTGTCTCCGTCTTTTGCACGCCGCACCAGAATCGGGTCCGAGAGCCTCTCGTAGACGAGTGGCCCGTCGGGCCGCAGGTCAC
>PLDP01000041.1 GCA_003136795.1 Actinomycetota bacterium | reverse complement strand
CGACGCCGAGCTCCACGTAGTCAAGCGCGCCGGTCTGGTGCCCGTCGGAGTCGATCACGACCTTCAGCCCGGCCTCGCGCGCGGCGCGTGCGTGCACGTCGCTCAGGTCGAGCCGGTCGGGTTGCGAGTTCAGCTCCAGGAACGTCCCTGTCTCAAGCGCTTGCTCGATCACCCGCTCGAGCTCGATTGGCGCCGGCTGGCGCTTGCCGATCCTCCGCCCCGTGGGGTGGCCGATGCAGTCGACATACGGGTTTTCCATCGCCGCGATGATCCGGTCGGTCGCGTTGTGGTCGAAGCGCGAGTGCGTCGAGGCGACGACCCAGTCGCGCGTCGCAAGGTCGTCGTCGTCGACGTCGAGCGTGCCGTCTGGCCGGATGTTCACCTCAATCCCCTTGAGGATGCGAAACGGCGCGACGAGCTCGTTGAGCGCGTCGATCGCCTCCGACTGGCGGTGCAGGAGATCGCCGCGCAGGCGTTGCGAGTGGTCGCAGATCGCGTAGTACGCATACCCGCGCAGCTGCGCGGTGGCGACCATCTCCTCGAGCGTGTCCTTGCCGTCGGACCACGTCGTGTGCGTGTGCAGGTCGCCGCGCAGGTCGGCCAGCTCGACGAGCTTCGGCAGCGTGCCGTTGCGCGCGGCGGCGAGCTCGCCGCCGTCTTCGCGCAGCTCCGGCGGAATCCAGTCGTAGCCGAGCAAGCGGTACACGTCCTCCTCGCGCGCGAAGTGATGCTCTTCGCCCGATTCGACCTCGGTGACGGAGTACTCCGAGACGGAGTAGCCGCGCCGCACGGCGTCCTCGCGCAACGCGACGTTGTGGTTCTTGGAGCCGGTGAAATGCTGAAGCAGGTTGCCGTAGCTCTCCGGCGGGACGACGCGCAGGTCGAATCGCGACCCGTCGTGCGAGACGACCGTCGCCTTCGTCGATCCCTTGGCTGCAACGTCGACGACCCAGCGCAGCGAGCAGAAGTAGTCGACGAGCGCGACCGGGTCGGTTGCCGTCGCGATGATGTCGAGATCGCGGACCGTCTCGCGCATGCGGCGGGCGGAGCCGGCCAGCGAGACCTCGACGGACGCGGGATGCTCACGCAGCACCTCGACGACGGCGCGCAGCTTCGGCAGCGTGTTGCCGAGGAGCGCGCGGCGCGGCCCTTCGGTGGCCTGGGGACGAGCGAGCGCGGTCGCGATCTTCTCCTCCGTGCCCGGGCCGATGCCCGCGTGCCCGCGCAGCTCCTGTGCCCCGGCCGCCGCCTGCAGCGCCGCAACGGTGGTGATGCCGAGCTCCTGCCAGATCCGGCGTGCGGTCTTCGGGCCGAGGCCGGGCANNGACGACCTCGACGATCTTGGCCTCGATCGTCTTCCCGATCCCCTGCAGCTGCTTCGCCTTCCCGTCCAGCGCGAGCTGCGCGACCGACGACGGCGTCTCGCGAATCCGCGCTGCCGCCTTGCGGTAGGCGCCGATCCGGAAGCCGTCGGCGCTTTCGAGCTCCATCAGGTCGGCGAGCAAGTCGAACTGCTCCGCGAGCAGTTCATTCCGCGGGAGTTCGGCCACGCCAGCGATCATAGGCGCGCCGATGCGTGCGACCGTCTGCCTTCCGACCTACGACGAACGGGCCAATCTCGAGCCGATGCTGCTCGCGCTGCGCGAGCACCTGCGCGAAGGCGACCGCGTGCTCGTGATCGACGACAGCTCCCCGGACGGCACCGGCGAGCTCGCCGACCGCCTCGCCTCGGAGCTCGGCTTCGTCGACGTCCTCCATCGCGAGCGGAAGGAAGGGCTAGGCCCGGCGTACATCGCCGGCTTCCGTCGCGCGCTCGCGGACGGTGCGGAGCTCGTCCTCGAGATGGACTGCGACTTCTCGCACGACCCGCAGGACGTCCCCCGTCTGATCGCAGCCGCCGAGGAGGGCGCCGACCTGGTGCTCGGCTCGCGCTACGTGCGCGGCGGCAACGTCGGCAACTGGGGCCTCCTGCGCCGTGCGATCTCGCGCGGCGCGTCCCTGTACACGGGGCTCTTCCTGCAGATGGGCGTGAAGGATCCGACCGGTGGGTTCAAGTGCTTCCGCCGGCAGGTGCTGGAGCAGCTCGACCTGGACGCGATCACGCCGCGCGGTTACGCGTTCCAGATCGAGACGACCTACCGCGTGAAGCGGGCCGGGTTCCGCGTCGTCGAGATCCCGATCACGTTCGCCGACCGCACCGCCGGCCACTCGAAGATGAGCAAGGCGATCGTGCTCGAAGCGGTCTGGGCGGTACCCCTGCTGCGCCTGCGCGGGTAGCCTGGGCCGCGTGCGGGCCGTCACCGACGACACCTTCGACGCCGACGTCCTGGGCGCGGGCAAGCCGGTCGTCGTCGACTTCTGGGCCCCGTGGTGCGGGCCCTGCAAGGCAATCGAGCCGGCGCTCGAGGAGCTCGCCGGCGCGAACGCGGGCGTCGAGTTCGTGAAGCTCGACATCGACGACAACCCGCGCACGGCCAGCCGTTTCGGAGTTTTGTCGATTCCCACGGTGATGCTTTTCGAGGGCGGCGAGGCACGCGAGACGGTCTACGGCGCCCGGCCGAAGAAGCACTTCCAGAAGACGTTCGAGCCGTACTTCTAGTCAGCGCGCGCCGCTACCGATAGCGGCCGATCAGCGTATCCCGCTCGACCTGCGAGGTCACGAGTACCGCTCCATCCGAGAGAGCAAGCAGGACGTGGGCCGGTTGTTGCGCACTTGGTCTGAACGCAGGCAGCGGCGCGATCGGATGGAACGGGTCGAGGAGACCGCTTGGGTACAGGCGAACGAGCGCCGTCCCCGCGGCCGCGAGCTTGTAGCTGCGAAGCTGCGCGAACGAGGCGCACGGTGCACCGAAGGCGCCGCCGAAGTTCTCGACGTTCGTGCGGCCGACGGCCGGCCCGCCCCAGAACCGATACGCGGAGCCGTCGCGGTTGTAGCGAACTTGGAACGGTCCCGCCTGGCTACAGCCCGTCACGGTGAGCCGGCCGAGGCGAGCGACGAAGATCGCTGTCGCTCGCACTCCGAGGGGACCTGCACCTACCCGAGCCGGCAGTGCTCGGAAGCCGGCGTCTCTGCTGCCGTCGGCCCGAATCCTGGTCAGCTGGAGCAACGCCGCCCCTTTCACGAACGACGCGACCACGAACGACCCGTTTGGAAGCCGAGCGATCGGCGTCGTCGGATCGGCCTGCCACGGGATGTCGGCGAGCTGGACTTGCCCTCGCGTTCCGAAGTCAGGAGCAACGGCGCCCGTCGCGGTGAAGCGGGCCAGGATCGGCGTCTGAGTGCCTGTGTCGCTGCACGCCCGTAGGAGAACGACGACGAAACCGCCCCCGTCGGCGGCGATCCCTGTCGCGCCGTGGACGCAGCGCTCCTGCACCGTGAGGTAGCCACCCGTACCGAACGTCGTGTCCAGTCGGCCGCGGTCGTCGAGGATGCTCAGGACGACGCGTGCGTCACCGCCCACGGCTCCGTAGTCGTCTGTCCCGGCGAGGACGATCTTGCCGTTGCCAAGGATGGCGCCGCCGGCCCAGCCGAGATAGCGCCTGTACGGAGCGTTGACGAACCCACCCTTCCCGAACGAAGTGTCGAACCGCCCGTCCGGCAGGAGGCGCACGACGGTCGCGTGCGATCCGGCCGGCTGCTTGTTGTCGAAGAGACCCAGCCCCACAACTCGCCCCGCACGGTCTTCGAGCAGCTGGTTGAGTTGCACGTTCCGGATCCGCGCCGAGCCGTGGCTGCCCCAACTCGCCACCTGACGCCGGGCCGGCGACGCTCCGGCGCCGGCGACCACCAGCAGCACCGCTGCCACCACGGCAAGACCTAGAAGCGCGCGCACTGCGGACAGCATGAGGCCTCGGCGACCGCTAGGCCGAGCTACCGGCGGAAGTGCTCCCAACCGGCGAGCTCGTACAGCTCGCCGCCGCGACGGATCACGACACCTTCGCCAGCCACGACACGGCCGATCGCCGGAAGATCCGCCGGCTCGGCAACGGCCGCCAACAGTTCGAAGTCCTCGCCGAAGCCCAGGTCGTCGATCGTCGCGCCGGGTGCGAGCGGCACGCCGTCGAGCTCGATCTCGACCCGGACGCCAGACCGGCGCGCAATGTGCCCCGCGTCGACGACCAGGCCGTCCGAGATGTCCAGGAGTGCGTGAGCATGCCGCGCGAGGGCGCGACCCTCGTCGATGCGCAGCGGTGGGCGCGCGTAGGCGCCTGCGCGAAACGCCGCACCCGCTGCGCCGAGCTGACCGGTGACGACGAGGACGTCCCCGGGCTGCGCGCCGGCGCGGCCTGGGACGCGGTCGCTGCGCCCGAGCGCCGTCACCGAGATGACGACTTCGGCAGCCGAGGTCGTGTCGCCGCCCACGACCGGCACGCCGGCCTCACCGATCCCCTCGTAGAGCGCGATCACGTCGGCGGTGAGCGAGCTCGCCGGTGCCGCGAGCGTGACGAGCAGCGCTTCCGGTGTCGCGCCTGACGCGGCGAGGTCGCTCAGGTTGACGGCAGCAGCGCGAAACCCGAGCTCGCGCCAGGAGATCCAGTCGAAGCGAAAGTGCACTCCCTCGACGAGCGCGTCCTGGGTGACGACGAGATCGGGGCCGATCTGCGCGGCGTCGTGCTCGACGCCGACGATCAGGCCGCGGCTTTCGAGCTCCCGTAGGAGCCCGAGCTCACCGCTCGCCGAGAGCTGCATCGACGCTCCTCCTCACGCCGGGATCGGTCGCCGCGCGAATCGTCGCCACTCCGGCTGCGCCCGCGGTGATGCAGCCGGCCGCGTTCGACGCGTCGATGCCGCCGATGGCGACCACGGGAACGCCGACCGCTGCGCAGATCTCGCGCAGGCCGTCCAGTCCGATCGGCGGCTCGGCGTCCGCCTTCGACGGCGTCTCCCACACCGGGCCGGCCCCGAGATAGTCGGCGTCCGCCGCGAGCGCCTCCTCGAGTGAGGCCACCGACCGGCCGAGCAGGAGCCCACTTGCCCGCGCCTGCGCCGCGCCGGCGTCGCCCTGGCCGAGATGCACACCGTCCGCGCCCAATGCGACCGCTGCGTTCACATCGTCGTTGACGATGAAGGTGACGCCGAGCTCCGCAAAGCCGCGGCCGCGCACCACGATCTCCGCCGTCGGCGCCTTCACGCGCAGCTGCACGACGGTGGCGCCCGCCGCGACGGCCTGCCGCGCGGTCTCGAGATCGGTCACGAGGGCGTGCACCTTCACGACGTGCGCGCCCTCCCGTCGAGCGTTGCCGGATCGAGCGCCGCGAGCGAGTCGTACAACGCGACGTGGAACGAGCCTGGCCCCTTTGCGCCGCGCGCCGCGTCCTCGCCCGCGACGCCGAACGCGACCAGCGCTTCGGCGGCTGCCTCGAGCGGCCGGTCGCGGTTGACGGCGAGGAAGCAGCCGGTCAGCGCGGACGACATGCAACCGGTGCCGGTGATCGACGCCAGCAGCGGGTGACCGTTCGCGACGGCCACCACCGTCTCGCCGTCGGACACGTGGTCGACGGGGCCGGTGACCGACGCAACGAGCCCGAGCTGCGCGCCCGCAGTGCGTGCGAGGTCCGCCGGATCGCCGCCCGCGTCGATCGACTCGACACCGCGCACCTCGGCCTCCACGCCGACCAGCCTCGCGACTTCTCCTGCGTTCCCGCGCAGCACGGTTACCCGCACCTCGTCGAGAATGCGCTTCGCGGTCTCGGTGCGATACGTCGTCGCGCCCACGCCCACCGGATCGAGCACGACCGGCACGCCGTGCTCGTTTGCCGCGCGGCCTGCGAGCAGCATCGCCTCGACCCAGTGAGGCGAGAGCGTGCCGATGTTCAACACCAGCGCGCCTGAGATCGCGACCATCTCTTCGACCTCTTCCCGCGCGTGCGCCATGACGGGCAGAGCACCGAGCGCCAGTGTCGCGTTCGCGGTCTCGTTCATCACGACGTAGTTCGTGATCTGGTGGACGAGCGGTTTCGTCTCACGCAACCGCCGCAGGGAATCACCGGTTTGCATGCGTTCCTTTCAGGTTGAGGACGTCGACCGGGCCGTCGCCCGCGCCCAGCTCTGGCAGGCCGTTGCGAACCGCGTCGGTCGCGACGCGCGCCGCTTCACGCGCTGCGTCGACCAGCGGGAGCCCACGCGCGAGCAGCGCGGCGAGCGTCGCGGAGTGCGTGCAGCCGGCGCCGTGCGTCGCACCGACGTCGAGCCGCTCGACCGGGATCGCGGTGTGCTCCGTGCCGTCGAAGAGGTGGTCGACGGCATCGTCGCCGTGCCCGCCCGTGACGATCGCGGCCCGTGCTCCGAGTGCGACGAGGCGCTCCGCCAGCTCCGCGCGCGTGCCCTCGCCGGCGAGCGCGTGGGCCTCCAGCAGGTTCGGCGTGACGACGATCGCGAGCGGAAAGAGCAGCTTCACGAGCGCGTCGACCGCGTCGTCCTCGAGCAGCTTCGCGCCGGACGACGCGACGAGCACCGGATCGACGACGAGCGGCGTCGGGTGGGCTGCGAGAAACTCGGCGACGGCCTCGATCACGCGACGCGAGAAGAGCATCCCGGTCTTCGCAGCGTCGACACCGATGTCGGAGTAGACCGCCTCGAGCTGCGCGACGACGAAGGCTGCCGGCACCTCGTGCACGGCGGTCACGCCGATCGTGTTCTGCGCCGTCAGCGCAACGATCGCCGACATGCCGTACGCGCCCGCAGCGGCGAACGCCTTCAGGTCAGCCTGGATGCCGGCGCCGCCCCCGCTGTCCGAGCCGGCGATCGTCAACGCTCTTGGAACCACGAGCTGCACTCCCTCCGCCGGTGCGAACCGGATCAGGTTCAACGGGTGTGATCTCAGCCCCACGCGGGGCACCCCGGTAGCCCGAGGCTAGCATCGTCAGAGTGAGCGTCGACGTCCTGCGCTGGGAGGGGCTGCTGCAGGGCGAGGAGCTCGCGCACCTCGTCACCGAGCCGGAACGCGAAGCGCGGTTCGCGCCGCTGCCGGACGAGCTCGACCCGCGCGTCCGGGACGCAGTCGGCGTCCCCCGGCTCTACGCCCACCAGCGGGCGGTGTGGGACGCGTCGCAGCGCGGCGAGCACGTGATGGTGACGACGGGAACCGCGTCGGGGAAGACGCTCGCCTTCAACCTGCCGGTGCTCGACTCGCTGGCGCGACGGCCGAAGGACCGGGCGCTCTACCTCTACCCGACGAAGGCGCTCGCGCAGGACCAATTCCGCGCGCTGGCCGCATACCGCGCCCCGCGACTCAAGCCTGCGATCTACGACGGCGATACGCCGACCGAGCAGCGCTGGCAGATCCGCAAGTGGGCAAACGTGATCCTGACGAACCCCGACATGATCCATGTGGGGCTGCTCCCGAACCACGACCGCTGGGGCGATGTGCTGTCGAACCTGCGCTACGTCGTCGTCGACGAGGCGCACGTCTACCGCGGTGTCTTCGGCTCGCACGTCGCGAACGTCTTGCGCCGCCTGCGGCGGCTCGCCCGCGTCTACGGCTCGGAGCCGCAATTCGTGCTCGCCTCGGCGACCATCTCGAACCCTGGTGAGCTCGGCTCGGCGCTGATCGGCGAGCCGGTGACCGTGATCGGGGACGACGCCGCCCCGCGGACGGAACGCACCATCGTGCTCTGGAACCCGCCGCTGCTCGACGGCGAGCTCGGCGTGCGCGCGTCGGCGCTCGCAGAGGCGGCGCGCCTGCAGGCGATGTTCGTCGACCGGGGCCTGCGCACGCTGACCTTCGCGAAGAGCCGCAAGGCAGCCGAGCTGATCCACCGCTTCACCGCGGAGCGCCTCGGCGACGACACGCACCTCTCGCCCTACCGCGCCGGCTACACCGCGCCCGAGCGGCGCGAGATCGAACGGCGGCTGGCCGCCGGCGAGCTGCTCGGCGTGTCCGCAACGAACGCGCTCGAGCTCGGGATCGACATCGGACTGCTGGACGCCGTGATCTCGGTCGGATTCCCCGGCACGATCGCGTCGCTGCGCCAGCAGTGGGGCCGCGCAGGGCGGCGCGGCAACGGGCTCGCAGTGCTCGTTGCGACCGAGGACGCGCTCGACCAGTTCTTCATGCGCGAGCCCGACAAGCTGCTCGGCCGCCGCGTCGAGGCCGCGATCCTCGACCACGCGAACCCGCGCGTGCTCGCCGGGCACGTTCGCGCCGCCGCCTACGAGGCGCCGCTGACCGACGACGACGCCGCGACGCTCGGCCCCGAGGCGATCCGGGCCGCTCGCCTGGATCCCGAGTTGAAGCAGACGCCCGCCGGCATCGTCTGGGCCGGCAAGGACCACCCCGCCGCGCGCGTCCCGCTTCGTTCGACCGATCCCGATGCGTTCACCGTCGTCGACGGGACGACGGGCTCCGTGCTCGGGCTCGTCGAGCGCAGCCGCGCGTACACAACCGTCCACGAAGGGGCCGTCTATCTCCATCGCGGCGAGTCGTTTCTCGTGCGCGAGCTCGACCTGACGACGCTGCACGCCGTCGTCGAGCCGTTCGCCGGCAACTGGTACACGCAGGCGAAGAAGGAGACGATGACCGAGATCGTCGAGCCTCGGCGCGTCGAATGGCGGCTCGGCCTCGAGCTCGCCTTCGGCGAGATCGTCGTGACCGAGCAGGTCGTCGGCTACGAGCGCAGGACGATCTCCGGGCAGGAGCGCCTCGAGCTCGTTGCGCTCGCGTTACCGCCGACGACGTTCTCCACCGAGGCGATCTGGTTCCTGCCCGAGCCTCATCAGCTCGCCGAGCTCGACGAGATGCCGAAGCTGCTCGGCACCCTGCACGCCGCGGAGCACGCGCTGATCGCGCTCCTGCCGCTCTGGGCGATGTGCGACCGCTGGGACATCGGCGGCCTCTCGACGAACATCCACCCGCAGACCGGCCGCCCAACCGTCTTCGTCTACGACGGCCATCCCGGCGGCGTCGGCATCACCGAGCGCGGCTTCGAGCAGTTCGAGGGCTGGGCCCGCGACACCGCCGCGCTGATCCGCGGCTGCCCCTGCCACGACGGCTGTCCCTCTTGCGTCCAGAGCCCCAAGTGCGGCAACTTGAACGACATGCTCGACAAAGCGGGCGCACTGACCTTTCTCTCCCGGCTTGTCGATTTCGGCGCCTCCCGTTCGTCGTAGGGTCGTAAACCGAACGAGGAGGAGACATGAAGTACGCGATCCTGATCTACAGCCCCGAGGAAGGCGCACCCGATCCTGCAATCAGCGCGGAGTACATGGCGCTCTCCGAACGCGCCGTCGGCGGCGCGCAGCTCCAGCCGACCACGACGGCGACCACCGTGCGCGTCGAGAACGGCGAGACATTGACGACGGACGGGCCCTTCGTCGAGACGAAGGAGGCACTCGGCGGCTTCTACCTGATCGACGTCCCCAACCTCGACGACGCGCTCGAGTTCGCTACCAAAGTGCCGGCGGCGCGGCTCGGCGGCGCGGTCGAGGTTCGGCCGCTGGTGGAACGCTGATCGAGGACGTCTTCCGTGACGAGTGGGGACGCGTCCTCGCCAATCTGGTCGGCTTCCTCGGCGACTTCGACCGCGCCGAGGACGCCGCCCAGGAGGCCTTCGCGATCGCCGCCGAGCGCTGGCCGCGCAATGGGCTGCCGGACAACCCGGGGGCCTGGCTGACGACGACCGCGCGCAACCGAGCAATCGACCGGATCAGGCGCGAGCGCACGCTCGCGGAGAAGACGAAGCTGCTCAGGATCGAGGAGGCCGTGAAGGACGATCTGGACGAGACGACGTTCCCCGACGAACGCCTGGAGCTGATCTTCACGTGCTGTCATCCGGCGCTCGCGCTCGATGCACAGGTCGCGCTCACGCTACGCACGCTCGGGGGCCTCTCGACCGAGGAGATCGCTCGCGCCTTCCTCGTGCCGGAGCCGACGATGGCGCAACGACTCGTCCGTGCCAAGCAGAAGATCCGCTCGGCCGGCATTCCCTTCCGCGTGCCGGCCGACCATCTTCTGCCGGACCGGCTCGCGGCGGTGCTCGCCGTCGTGTACCTCGTGTTCAACGAGGGCTACGGCGGGAGGGACGACCTCGCCGTGGAGGCGATCCGGCTCGGGCAAGCGCTCGCGCAGCTGATGCCCGACGAGCCGGAGGTACACGGCCTGGTCGCGTTGATGGTGCTCGTCGAGGCGCGACGCGACGCCCGCCTGAGGAATGGCGACCTGGTGCTGCTCCGCGACCAGGACCGCGAGCTCTGGGACGGCGCGGAGCTCCAGCGAGGACGGGTCGCGCTGGACCGGGCGCTCGCCCTGCAGGGGCGCGGCCCGTACGTCGTTCAGGCGGCGATCGCCGCGTTGCACGCGGAGGATCCGATCGACTGGACGCAGATCGCCGCGCTCTACGGCGAGCTCTACCGGCTGACGCGGTCGCCGGTGGTCGAGCTGAATCGTGCGGTCGCAGTCGCCGAGGCGGAAGGCCCGCTCGCCGGCCTCGCAATCGTCGACCGGCTCGAGCTCGATAACTATCACTACCTCCACGCGGCGCGCGCCGAGCTCTCGCGCCGGCTCGATCGGCGGGAAGAAGCCCGGGTCGCCTACACCCGCGCACTCGAGCTCGCGCACGCCGACCACGAGCGGCGGTTCCTCGAACGGAAGCTCGCGACGCTCTAACCGCCAAGATAGGGCGGTGAGCCTCGAGCGCATCCACGACTTCCGGCGAACGCTGCAGCTCGCCGCCGCCGAGCGGCGGGTCCCGACAGCGCACGGCGTGGGGCTCTTCGCCGACTCCGTGCCGAGCGTCTACGACGCGAACTACCTGTCGATCGAGACGCTGGGCGTCGACCCCAACGCGGTCGCGACGGAGGCGGACGCGACGATGGAGCCCTACCACCACCGGCGCGTGATCCTCGAGCTAGGCGACGACGCGACGGCCGCGGCGCTCGCGCGTCACGACTACCTCCGGTCCACGCATCTCGTGTTCGCTCATGCGCGCGAACCGGACCGCCTCGTCGACACCTCGATGGTGCAGGAGGTCGAGTTCGACCGGCTCGTCCCGGCGCGGACCGCGACCACGGTCGCGGAGCCGTGGGGCGACGACGAGATCGCAGCGCAGCTGAACGAGGCGAAGCGACTGATCATGCGCGCGATTGCGACGCGATTCTTCGCCGCCGTCGTTGGCAGCGAGATCGCCGCGTACTGCGAGGTGCGCAGCGACGGGCGCACCGCGCAGATCGAGGACGTCGAGGCGGTGCACGCCTACCGCGGCCGCGGCCTCGGCCGCGCGATCGTGCAGTTTGCGCTCGACGAAGCGCGCCGGCAGCACGATGTCGTGTTCCTCGAAGCGCTCGCCGACGACTGGCCGCGGCTCCTCTACGCGAAGCTCGGCTTCGACGTCGTCGGCCGGCGCGACTTCCTGACGAAGTTCCCGCATCCGTCGACCCGTCTGCGCCTGCGGACGCCACGGCTCGAGTTGCGGCTTCCCACCGTCGCGGAGCTCCGGCGCCTCTTCGAGGTCGCCCAAGCCGGCATCCACGACCCGGCCGAGATGCCGTTCGGGGTCGCGTGGACCGACCACCTCGACGAAGGGAGCTTCCTCGCGCACTTTCGCATCAAGCTCGCCTCGACCACGCCCGACGATTGGTCGCTGCCGCTCGTCGCCTTCGCTGACGGCGAGCCGATCGGCGTGCAGGAGATCCGGGGCGAGCGCTTCGCCGAGCGTCGCTCGGTCGACACGGGCTCGTGGCTCGGCGGCGCGTGGCAAGGACGCGGGCTCGGGACCGAGATGCGCGCGGCCGTCCTCGAGCTGGCGTTCACCGGCCTCGGCGCCGAGGTTGCCACCTCGGGTGCGATCGAGGGCAATCCCGCGTCACTCGGTGTCTCGCGGAAGCTCGGCTACGAGCTCGTGGGCGCACACACCGTGAGCCCGCGCGGCGTTCCGGTCGAGCACGCCGACCTCGAGCTGCGGCGCGAGCGGTTCCGCTCGCCGGTCCCGGTCGAGCTGATCGGTCTTGCGGGGTTGCTGGAGCTCTTCGGCGCCTAGTAGGGTCGCGCAAACGAACGGAGGAGGGCACACCATGACGATGGGGTTGCCCCGCCCGCGGCACGGGGATCCTTACGAGACGACCGCCGAGCTGCGCGAGCTCGCCGCGTCGATCCTGCGCGACGACGTACAGACACTCGCGCGCACGACCGCGTACCTGCGGCGCTCGTACCGCGTGGTGTTTCTCGGCTACGTGGCGATGATAGGTGTTCGGTGTCGCGGCGATCGTCGCCGCGTTCGTGAAGGGGATGACGGCCGGGAGCGTCGGCGAGGCTGCGGCGGCGATCGGGCTCGCTGGTCTCACGGTCGGCATCTTCGTCGCGTTCTTCGTTCAGCGGCCGTCGGCGGCCCTGGAGCGAAACGCGATCTTCATGCCATGGGTGTCGATCGTGCTGACGACGTTCTGGACACGGCTCCTCTACCTCGACGACCCCGCGACGCTCGACGCGAAGCTCGGGCACGCAGCCAAGGAGGCCTCCGACGAGCTGAGCGCGATCGCGCTGCGCTACGCGGCGATCGACGGCAAGGAGCTGACGGTCGCCAAGCAGGCGGCGAGGACACACCCGGTCAAGCCAACCGCTTGAGCGCCTTCGACAACGACTGTCTCGTCGTCAACACCCCGGCAAAGAGGTCGCCCTTCGCGCGAACGCGTTCCAGCACCACCTGCATCGTGTAGATCGACGGATTGAGCTTGTCGTTCACCTCGTCCCAGGTGAGCGGCGTCGACACGGGGGCGTTCGGCGTCGGGCGCACCGAATAGGCCGACGCGATCGTCTTGCCTGCGCCGTTCTGGTTGGAGTCGATCAGCACGCCGCGCCGGCGCGCCTTCGACCACTCGGTGGTCGCGAGCCTCGGATGCGTGCGCGCGATCGCGCCGGCGACGTGTTCCGCGAACGCTCGGGTGTCGTCGAACGTCGCGCGGCGGTCGATCGGCACGAGCACGTGGAACCCCTTGCCGCCCGAGGTCTTCGGGAACGACCGGAGCTCGAGCGCGTCGAGCAGCTTCTTCAGGATCAGCGCGACCTCCACCGTCTGCGACCACGGCACCTCGGGTGTCGGGTCGAGGTCGAAGAGCACGAAGTCCGGCCGGTCGGGCTTGTCGATGCGCGAATACCACGTGTTCATGTCGATGCAGCCCATGTTCACCATCCAGAGGAGCGCGAGCTCGTCGTTCACGACCGGAAACTCGACCCACTTCTTCGCCCGTGAGCTCTCACGCGTCGAGACGAGCGCGCGATACGTCGCGATCCACTCCGGCATGTGGGTCGGCGCGTCCTTCTGGAAGAACACCTTGCCGTAGGCGCCGTCGGGGTAGCGGCGCATCGTGAACGGCCGGTCTTTCAGGTGCGGCACGAGCACCGGGGCGACCGCCTGGTAGTAGCGCAGGAGGTCGCCCTTCGCGATTCCCTCCTCCGGCCAGAACGGCTTGTCGAGGTTCGTAAGCCGCAGCTCGCGCTTGCCGGTCCGGATCACAGAGGGCAACACGCTCTTGTCGTCGCGGAGGCCGAGGTAGGCCGGATGGCGCAGGTGCCCGTCGTGCGTCCACTCGCCGAAGCGCACCTGCGCGACGAGCTGCGGCTCGACCCAGCGCACGTCGCCCTTGCGCACGCGCGGCAGCTTCGGCTCGACCGCGAACGGCGACGTGTCACGCTGCAGCGGCTTCAGCAGCTGCAACAGCTTGCGGATCTCCGCGTCGTCGAACCCGGTGCCGACGTTGCCGACATAGCGAAGCTGATCGCCCTCGTTCACCGCGAGCACGAGCGAGCCGAACGTGCCCGCGCGACGCCCGCTGCCGCGCGTGTAGCCGGCAACGACGAACTCCTCGTTCGATTCGGTCTTGACCTTGAGCCAGTCGCGGGTGCGCTTGCCTTCCTGGTAGGCGCTGTCGAGCCGCTTCGCGATCACGCCCTCGAGCCCCCGCTCACGCGCGACCTCGAACAACGCGTCGCCGTCGTCGAAGCTCTCCGAGTAGGTGACGGTCTTCACCCGGCGGTCGAGCAGCTTGCGCAACTGCGCTTTCCGCTCGCGCAGAGGGAGATCGAGCTTCGGCTCCCCGTCGAGCTCGAGCAGGTCGAACGCGTAGAAGACGAGCGCGCCCGTGCCGCGCTGCAGCTCCGAGAAGCTCGTGCGCCCGGAAGAGTCGGTGCGGCACACCTCGCCGTCGACTACCGCGTTCGGGCTCTTCACCGCCTTGGCGATCGCCTTCGCGACGTCGGGGAAGCGCGCGGTCAGGTCGTTGTCGTTGCGCGAGAGCAGCGTGCAGTCGCCGCCGCGGACATACGCGAGCGCGCGGTAGCCGTCGAACTTCACCTCGTGGGCCCACAGCTCGCCGTGCGGCACCTCCGTCGCGACCGTCGCGAGCATCGGCCGGTAGCGGCGCCGCTCGGTTTCGCGCTCGCCGTCGTCGTGGCCCTTGATCAGGAGCCAGTTCTGCTCCTTGCCGTCCAGGTTTGCCGGCACGAGCGACCAGCGCCCCCGCAGCCGCTTGCCGTGCAGCTCGAAGGTCAACTGGCCGTTTCGCTTCTCCTCGAGCAGGTCGTAGGTGCCCTCGTCCCAGATCTCGACGCTGCCGGCCCCGTACTGGCCCTGCGGGATCTCGCCGTGGAACGACGCGTATTCGAGCGGGTGGTCCTCGACGTGGACCGCCAGCGCCTTGTCGCCCGGCTCGAGCGGCATGCCTTTCGGCACCGCCCACGACGCGAGCNNGGGTCGCGCTTGCGACGATATTCGCCGAGGCTCACCGGCGAAGCCTTGCGTTTTTCCACAGGCGGCGAGTTTTGGAGGCGCCCCCTGCGAGAAACTACCACTCTCGAGCTTTCTCTTCCTAACGGGGGGTTAGGCGCACGGGGCCCGCTTTCAGCGGGCCTCGACGCGTTTCAGAGGGCATTGGTGCCCGTTGAAAACCCTGTGGATGGTGTGGAAAGGCCCTGGATTACGTGGCGAACGTCACGCGAAGACGCCCATGCCCCGGAACTTCGCCCGGCGGCGCCGGCGGAGCTCCTCGCCGGGGGTGTCCTCCAGCTCCTCGAGGCACTCGACGAGGGCGGCGCGGAGGAGTCGTGCGGCCTCATCGTGGTCCGATTGGGCCCCGCCGGCCGGCTCGGCGACGACGCCGTCGATCACGCCGAGCTCCAGGCAGTGCAGGGCGTCCGGTTTGAAGGCCGCGGCGGCCTTCTTGGCCTCGCCAGCGTCGCGCCAGAGGATCGCGGCGCACCCCTCGGGGGTGATCACCGAGTAGATGGCGTTCTCCTGCATCAGCACACGGTCCGAGACGGCGATCGCGACGGCGCCGCCCGATCCGCCCTCGCCGATGATGCAGGCAACCGTCGGCACCGTCAGCCGCGCCATCTCCGCCTGCGAGCGGGCGATCGCGCCGCCCTGGCCATGCTGCTCGGCCGCGACGCCCGGGTAGGCGCCCGGCGTGTCGACGAGCGAGATGACGGGGAAGCCGAATCGCTCGGCGATCTCCATCACGCGCATCGCCTTGCCGTAGCCCTCCGGATAGGCCATGCCGAACTGGCGGTCGAGCCGCTCCTTCACGTCGCGGCCCTTCTGGTGGCCGATCAGGACGATCGTCCGCCCGTCGAGGGAGCCGAGCCCGGTGACGAGCGCGCCGTCGTCGGCGCGACCGCGGTCGCCGTGCAGCTCGACCCAGTCGTCGATGAAGCGCGCGACGTAGTCCATCGTGTACGGGCGGTCGGGATGGCGCGCCAGCTCGACGGAGCGCCAGACCGCCTCGTCGCTCGTGTCCGCCTTGAGGCGCTCCAGCTGCTTCTCGAGCCGCTCGGCCTCGCCCTCGACCCGAGTGCCGCGGAGCAGCGGCAGCCGCGACAGCCCCGAGAGGCGGCGGCGGAGGTTCAGCTCCTGGTCTCTCTCCGTCATGCGAAGAGCCTCAGCAGCTTGACCAGGTGCTGGCGCTGCTCCGGGCGGGGGACGATCGCGTCGAGGTGGCCGAAGCGCAGGTTCTGCTCGGCGAGGCCGAAGTCCTCCGGCAGCTTCTCGCGCGTGGTCTGCTGAACGACCCGCGGGCCGGTGAAGGCGATCAGCGCGCCGGGCTCCGCGATCGTGACGTCGCCGAGCGACGCGAACGACGCGAGCACCCCGGCCGTCGTCGGGTGTGCCATCACCGTGAACATCGGGATGTGCGCGTCGTGCAGGTCCTCGACGGCGCAAACCGTCTTCGGCAGCTGCATCAGCGAGAGGATCCCCTCCTGCATCCGCGCGCCACCGGACGACGTGACAGAGACGAGCGGCACTCCTCGGTCGATGGCCGAATCGCACGCACGGGAGAACTTCTCGCCGACGGCGCTCCCCATCGAGCCGCCCATGAAGGTGAAGTCCATCACCAAGAGCTCGACCGGATGCCCGTCGATCGTTGCCTGGCCGATGATCGCGGCCTCGCCGAGCCCGGTGTTCAGCTCGGCCTCCGCCAGCCGCTCGGCATACGGGCGCAGGTCGAAGAAGTCGAGCGGATCCTCGGAGCGGACGTCCGCGGCCTCCTCGACGAACGAGCCGGGATCCGCGTACCAGTCGATCCGCGCCCGCGCCCGCATCGGGAAGTGGTGG
This sequence comes from Actinomycetota bacterium, assembly GCA_003136795.1. GTDB lineage: Bacteria > Actinomycetota > Thermoleophilia > Gaiellales > Gaiellaceae > PALSA-600. Next base: position 3,093 of record PLDP01000041.1, on the reverse strand, counting down.
CCGCAATGGCCGCACACCCACAGCGCCGCCTGGAGCTCGTCGTCGCGGTAGTGCGACCCGCACTTCGGGCAGGTGTTCGGGTGCTTGCGCTGGTTTACCGGTGGAGCATGTTTGTGCTCGACCTGGACGTCGATCCGGGCCTCGGACATGTCGAAAGCTTAGACTCTCGCCCGTCACCAGCCGGTTACAAGCACGCCGTTCAGAGGCCCAGCGCGTGCGCCAGCCGGGTCACCGCGGGCGCATCGTCGATGCCGATGAATCCGGCGCCGCGAGGAGAGGGGATCGTCGCCAGGAGGGCCTCCAGCGCGCCGAAGTCGGACGGCGCTCCGTCGACGACGACGTAGGCCCCCTCCGGGAACGAGCCTTCAGCCAACCCGAGCTCGACCCACACGATCGGCGCGCCGCCCAGGCCGGCCGCGACGCCCTCGTGCTCGGCGCGCGTCCCGCCCGAGACGAGCGGCCTGACCGGCAAATCGCGCCCGACATCGGGCCACGGCAGGTCGAGCGCACCGTCGAGACGCACGAGGCCGGCATCGAACTCGCGCCCGCACGAGTGACATTGGTACTCCGGGCCGATCGCGACGGCCGTGAGCGTGCGGCAGTCGGGGCACCTCGCGCGCAGCACGCTCACGTGCTAGACGGGACGAGCTCGTCGAGCGTTTCCGGCAGCGCGAGCAGGTCGGTCAGCTCGCGCGTCGGTGCCACGGTGGCCGGCTCGCCGGTGCGGTTGATCCAGACGCTGCGCAGCCCGAGCTCATTCGCGGGCGCGATGTCGTGGAAGAGCGAGGCCGCGACGTGCACATGTCCTTCACGCGGCGCGTGCGTGCGCGAGAAGAACTCGTCCCAGTGACGGTGCGCGGGCTTGTACGAGCCGATCTCCTGCGCGACGACGACCTCGTCGAACGGCACGCCGATCTGCACCTGCGAGGCGGCGATGAAGTCGTCGTCGGTGTTCGAGAGGATCGCGAGCTTCCAGCCGCGGCGCCGCAGCTCCTCGAGCGCGCCGCGCACCTCGGGAAACGCACGCCAGCCGGGCAGCGACTCGGCCAACCCGTGTTCGGTGCCGTCGGGCGCGCCAAGCCGGCGCATCGACTCGGTCAGGACCTCGCGGTAGCTGAGTGTTCCGTCGTGCTGGAGCTCGGGCTCGATCTCGTGGTAGCGCACGAGCAGCTCGTCGGCATGCGCGTCGCCGCAGACACGTGCGAGCTCGGCGCGAACGCCGCCGTCCCAGTCGATCAGCGTGCCGTAGCAGTCGAAGCTCGCCCAGCGGTCCACGCGGCATCTTAGGAGGGTTTGGCGGAATGCCGTTCGTTGTAGGGATGCGATGGTCGTTCCGAGGCAAGGACGCAGGGAGCTCCGATAGCCGTAGCTATCGGGGCGACTGAGGACACAGCATCGGGACGACCAGCGCGGCCCTGCGACACAACGCTGTATTTCGCCAAGCCCTCCTCACGCAGCGGCTTCGAGCGGCGGGCGGTACGCGAGCATCTCCCAGCCGTGCGCGTCGAGCCAGTTCTTCGAGTCGCGGTAGGCGAAGCGGCGACGCTCCACGAGCCGCCAGAAGTCCGGCCCGTGGTGGTGCTCGGCGAGATGGCAGACCTCGTGCACGACGACGTAGTCGAGCACGTCGTGCGGTGCGAGCACGAGCCGCCAGTTGAAGCTGAGCGCGCCCTTGCTCGAGCACGAGCCCCAGCGGCTGCGCTGGTCGCGGAGCGTCAGCCGCGTGTAGCTGACCCCGAGCGCCGCCGCTTCCGATTGCGCGATCAGCGAGATGCGCGCCTGCGCCTCGCGCCGGCCCTGCTGCTCGGTCAGGCGCAGGCGCTCGAGCCCGAGGCACGGCTCGGCAACGCTCGCGAGCTGCCGCTCGAGCCAGGACAGGTGCATGGCGATCGCGTCGTCGATGTAAGTGTCCGACGCACGCGGGCGCACGACAAGCTCCGGCGGCAGGCCCTGACGGATGTAGAGGCGATGGCCGTGCACACGCTTTGAGCGGCGTATGTGCAACTCGACCAGGCGACCGCCCACGTCGACGAGGCGCATGCCAAGACGGTAAGAGTCGTCTCGGACGACAACGCTTGTGCGGTCCATGCGCAAGTGGTTCGCGCATGGGCACTGGTTTTCCTGTCGTTACTCCTCGAACGCGCGAATGACGATCGAAGCGTTGTGGCCACCAAAACCAAACGAGTTCGAGACCGCGACGCGCAGGTCGGGCAGGTCGCGCGCTTCATTCGGCACGTAATCGAGATCGCAGTCGGGATCGGGATCCGTGTAGTTGATCGTCGGCGGAGCCTTGCGGTCGACGATTGCCAACGTCGTGAACACAGCCTCGACCGCGCCCGCGGCGCCGAAGCAATGCCCCGTCGCGCCCTTCGTCGATGAGACCGCGAGCTTCGTCCTCGCATACTCCTCGCCGAACGCCTTCTTGATCACCTTCGTCTCGGCAGCGTCGCCGAGCGGCGTCGAGGTAGCGTGCGCGTTCACGTAGCCGACGTCGGTGGGCTCGACGCCGGCGTCGCTCAGCGCCATGGTCATCGCGCGTGCAGGGCTCTCGCCGGTCGGATCGGGCTCGGTCATGTGCGCGGCGTCGGACGAGATGCCGTAGCCGACCAGCTCGGCGTAGATCTTCGCGCCGCGCGCCTTCGCGTGCTCGAGCTCCTCGAGCACGAGAACCGCCGCAGCCTCGCCCATCACGAGACCGTCACGCTCGTTGTCGAACGGACGCGATGCGTGCGCCGGATCGTCGTTGCGGCGCGAGAGGGCACGCATCGCGTCGAAGCCGGCGATGCCGACCTGGGTGATCGGCGCCTCGGTGCCCCCGGCGAACATCACGTCGGCACGACCGATGCGAATCTCGTCCATCGCGTCGCCGATCGCCATGTTCGATGCGGCGCACGCCGTGCACTCACTCATCAGCGGGCCCTTCGTGCCGAGCTCGATCGACACCCAGCCGGCGCCCATGTTCGGGATGATCGACGGGATCGAAAACGGGCTGACCCGGTCCGGGCCGCGTGTGAGGAGCACGTGGTAGCACTCTTGGTAGCTCTGCAGCCCGCCGATGCCGGTCGCGATCGACGCGCCGAAGCGGTCGGGGGC
>PLDP01000121.1:14129-14931 GCA_003136795.1 Actinomycetota bacterium | reverse complement strand
CTGGCTGCGCAGCGGCGACTTCCCCAAGGCCACCCGGATCGCGGCCGACGTCGGCCGCGGGTTCGGCTACCTGCTGATCGCGCTCGGGCTGCTCTCGTTCATGGCGCAGGGTGCCTGGAGCGGCGCCTGGCTCGCCTTCCTCGGCTGGTTCCTGCTCAACGCAGCCGCGGCCGAAGGACGCTACGGGCTGCTGCGCGACGCGCTCGGCGACCTGCGCGTCCGCGATCTGATGATCCGCCAGCCGGAATCCGTTCTTGCGGACTGGACGGTTGCCGAGTTCATGGACCAGGTCGCTCACGTCCACCACTTCACGACCTACCCCGTCATCGCCGGGGATCACGTCGTCGGACTGCTTCCCTTCGCGGCCGTCGCCCGGGTGCCCCGAGCCGAATGGGAGACGACGAGCGTCGGCAAATGCATGGTGCCGATCCAAGACGCACCGACCGTCCGCGAGGACGAGCCGCTGCTCGATGCAATCGGCGAACTGCACGAAGGGCCGGTCGACCGGGCGCTCGTCCTCGCCGGCGACCAGGTCGTCGGGCTCCTCTCGATCACCGACGTCGGGCGGCTCGTTGCACGGAATCGACGCTGATCGCTGCCTGCGCGCGGCCCAACTGCGAGCCAGCGCGACCTTCGGCCGGTGCGAGGATTCACGTGGGAGCACTAGGTGGATCTGGAGTTTCCCGGACTCGAAAGGCCCACCGTGTTGTCGGCGAGGCGAGGCCGATTCAAGACGGCGAGCTATCAGCACCGTCTCCAACGGCTTGGTTGACCTAAGTCCCGGGCTGCAAGCGGTTCTCGC
>PLDP01000121.1:0-14073 GCA_003136795.1 Actinomycetota bacterium | reverse complement strand
GCTCGCGTTCGCGCTCTCGCTGCTTGCGGCCGGTTTCCTCCTTCGCACGTTCATCGTCTTCCATGACTGCGCGCACGGTTCGTTCCTGCCGTCGAAGCGCACGAACGCCCTACTCGGGGCGGCGTTGGGCGTGCTCGTCTATACCCCCTTCGCGGTGTGGCGGCGCGAGCACGCCGTTCATCACGCGACCGCCGGCGACCTTGACCGTCGCGGCGTCGGGGACGTCCAGACCCTGACAGTCGACGAGTATCGGGCCCGGCCGTGGTGGGGCCGTCTCGGCTACCGGCTGTTCCGGAACCCGCTCGTGATGTTCGGGCTCGGCCCGCTCTGGGTCGTCGTGCTCGAGCCACGGATCGTTTCCTGGTCGGCCCCGCGACGGCTTCGGCGGAGCGCGCTTGGCACGGACCTCGCCCTGGTAGTCCTCGTCGCCGCGCTCTGCTGGCTGCTCGGCTGGACGGGATTCCTGATCGTGCAGCTGCCCGCACTCCTCGTGACGGGCAGCGTCGGCATCTGGCTCTTCTATGTCCAGCACCAGTTCGAGGACACCTACTGGCAGTCGAGCGAGACGTGGAGCTACGACGACGCGGCGCTCAAAGGCAGCTCCTACCTGAGGCTGCCGAAGATCCTGCAATTCCTGACCGGCAACATCGGCCTGCATCACGTCCACCACCTGAGCGCACGGATTCCGAACTACAACCTGCAGGCAGCCCACGACGAGAACGCCGCTCTCCACACCGTCCCAACGATCTCCCTGCTCGAAGGCCTTCGGGCGACGCGCTTGAAGCTATGGGACGAGCAACAGGGGAAGCTCGTCGGCTTCCGGGTGGCACGCGCCTCGCGGGCGGACGCCGAAATCAGCACAACCCCCCTCCGCCCGACCGCGCAGTAGACGAAAGCAGGCCTCGCCAACCCGACCGACGTGCGCTCGGGGAGCCGCGTGGTTTACCGCCGGATCGGCCGGTAGTTACCGAGATGCAACGGAGGTCGGGCGGACGGATACTCGGGAAGGTGACGTGGTTCGGCCTCGTGTGGAAGAACCTGTTGCGGCGCCCCGCGCGCACGGCGTTGACGGCCGCGGGAGTCGCGTTGGGTGTCGCGCTGATCGTTGCGCTTCTCTCGATCACGGCAGGAGTGCAGCGAACGGCGAACGATCTGATCCATGTCGGCCGGGCGGACTTCGGCCTCTTCCAGGCCGACGTCACCGACTTCGCCCGCTCGGAGTTGCCGAACAGTCTGGGAGCGGCGGTCGCGCGCACGCCGGGTGTCGCGGAGGTGGCCCGGATCAAGCTTCTCGTGACGAACGGTTCGCTCGTCTTCGGGCTCGACCACAGCGAGTTCGCCTACCGGCGACTGGTCATCGTGAAGGGCACCCGCGGCACGCTGCTCGCAGGCGACCACTCCGGCCGTCGCGTGGGTGACGTGGTCACCCTTGCCGGCCACAGCTACGACGTCGCCGGGATCTACCACTCGGGTGACCGGTTCGAAGACCTCGGCTTTGTGCTGCCGCTCCTCGACGTTCAGAAGCTCGCGAAGCGGCTCGGCGAGATCACGACGGTCGGTGTCGTCGTCACGCTCGGTGCGTCGGTCAAGGATGTGGCCGCACGGCTCCGGGCGCGGTACCCGGGGATTGCCGTCGTCACTGAGCCCGGTCAGGCCGTCAAGGTCGACACATCGAGCAGGTTGATCATCTCCACCGGCTGGATCGTCTCGCTGCTCGCGTTGATCGTCGGTGGGATCGGCGTCACGAACACGATGGCAATGTCGGTGTTCGAACGGATCCGCGAGATCGGGATCCTGCGCGCGGTCGGCTGGCGCACGAGCCTGGTCGCGGCACTGATCCTCTCCGAAGCTCTGGCCATCTGCCTGCTCGCCCTCGCGGTGGGCTGCGGACTCGCCGTGCTCGCGGCAGACGTTTTCGTGTCGCACAGCGCCCTCTCGTCCCTGATCTCTCCCGCGTTTACGGTCGGGACGTTCGCATGGGGGCTCGCATTCGCGCTCGGCGTCGCGATCATCGGGGCGAGCTACCCGGCGTGGCGGGCGACGCGGCTGACGCCCGTCGAGGCTCTACGGCACGAATGACACCATTCCGCAGCCGGAGGATCCGGTCCGCGCACTCAGCCACCTCTTCGTCGTTCGTCACGAGCAGGATCGTTGTGCCGTGCCGCACGCGGACGGCCTCCAGCACGTCCAGCACCTCGTCGGCGGTTTCGGCGTCCAGGGCACCGGTCGGCTCGTCGGCGAGCAACAACCGCGGCTCGTTCGCAAGCGCTCGTGCGATTGCAACACGATGGCGCTCCCCTCCGGACAACGTTGCGGGCACCGCAAGAGCACGCTCGGCAAGTCCGACCTCCGTCAGCAGTTCGAGTGCGCGTTGCTGACGAATGTGTGGCGGACTCTGCTGCCCAATCATAGGTATCTGGACGTTCTCGATCGCCGTCAAGGTTGCGAGCAGGTTGTGCAGCTGAAACACGAAGCCGACCGTCTTTGCCCGGTACTCCCACGGTCGCCTCAGCGCAGCCAGCGAGATGTCGTCGACCGAGACGGTGCCGCTGTCGGCGAAGTCGAGCGCACCGATCAAGTTCAGCAGGGTGCTCTTGCCGCAGCCGGACGGCCCGGTCAGCGCCACGTATTCCCCGGCGGCGATCGTGAACGAGACATCTTCGAGCGCGCGCACCCGTCCGTCTTCGAAAGACTTCGTGACGTGATCGAGTCTGACTTCGGCGCCGCCGCTCACGCGTGCGGCACGACCGAGTAGCTCACCACCTTGCGGCCAGCGGTCGTCACCACGGTGATTCGCAGTTTCAGCGGCACGCCGCGGGCCGAAGCAGGCCAGACGATGAAGTCGTGGAAAACGCCCTTGATCTTGTAGTTGGTGATGTTCCGCGTGCTCGTGCCGAACTGCACTGGATGCGCGCCGCCGGTTGGGTCGACGATTTGGGCGGTGATGCGCGCTGTCGCGGGTTTCCCGTTGATCGAAACGTGAACGGCGTACGGCCAGTGCACGTTGATCTTCGGCGAGTGGCCGGAGCCCGTCAGGGTCACTGTCAGCGAACCAGTCGCCGTGACCGCGGCGACGAACAGTGTCACCAGGATCTTCATGGCAGCCCTCAATTCCGATAATCGGTTGACCCCACTATCGAGCCAGGCAGCGGCGGATTCATCGGGGTTGCCCCGGATCGGCCGGAAGCGAATTGCTACAGCTAACGCAGACTGTCGCTGGCCCCGAAAGTCAGGGGTTTTACGCGAGTCGGCTGAGACCTTTCGCTGATCCGCCTGGCCGGCCGGGCACGCAGACTGGGTGGATGAGCACCGCGCGGAGCACGCGCGTTCCGCACCTTTCGATGCGGACCCGGCTGAACGAGCCGGTCGGCCCTAGGTACCGCTGGGTCGTGCTGTCGAACACGACGCTGGCAATGTTGCTGGCGACCCTGAACGTCTCGAGCGTGATGATCGCGCTTCCGGCGATCTTTCGTGGAATCCGCCTGGATCCGCTCGGCCCGGGCAACTTCAACTATCTGCTCTGGATGTTGATGGGCTACATGGTTGTCACGGCGGTGCTCGTCGTGAACTTCGGCCGGCTGGGTGACATGTACGGGCGGGTGCGAATGTACAACCTCGGCTTCCTCGTCTTCACGGTCGCCTCGATCCTGCTCGCGCTTGTCTGGAGCACGGGGCCGGCGGGTGCGCTGGAGTTGATCAGCTTGCGGATGGTGCAGGCGGTCGGCGGGGCGATGCTGTTCGCGAACACGGCCGCGCTGCTCACTGATGCCTTCCCGGAGGAGCAGCGGGGGCTGGCGCTCGGCCTCAATCAGGTCGTCGGTCTCGCGGGGACCTTCATCGGGCTGATCGCCGGCGGCCTGCTCGCCGAGGTCGATTGGCGGCTGGTCTTCGTCGTCAACGTGCCGGTCGGGATCGCCGGAACGATCTGGTCGTATTGGCAGCTGCGCGAGCTGGGGACCCGCACGGCTGCACACTTCGACTGGTTCGGCAACCTCTTCTTCGCGATCGGGCTTAGCCTCGCGCTGATCGGCATCACCTACGGCATCCGGCCCTTACGGCGGGCACACGATGGGTTGGCAGAACCCGTTCGTGCTTGCGACCCTGGGCACAGGTATCGCGCTGCTCCTGGTGTTCGTAGCGGTCGAGCGACGTGTCTCCGAGCCGATGTTCCGGCTCTCGCTCTTCCGGATCCGGCCGTTCGCCGCCGGCAACGTGGCCGCATTCTTGAGCACGATCGGTCGTGGCGGCTTGATGTTCATGCTCGTGATCTGGTTGCAGGGGGTCTGGCTGCCCGAGCACGGCTACAGCTTTGAGCGCACTCCCCTCTGGGCTGGCATCTACATGATCCCGTTGACCGTTGGCTTCCTCGTCGCCGGCCCCGCGTCGGGCTTCCTCACCGACCGGTTCGGCGCCCGCCCGTTTGCGACCGGCGGCATGCTGCTCGCAGCAGCAACCTTCGCCGCTCTGATGGCGGTACCGGTCAACTTCAACTATGCGTTGTTCGCGTTTGTGATCTTCGCAAATGGGATCGCGTTCGGCCTCTTCGCCGCGCCGAACACGACGTCGATCATGAACAGCGTTCCCGCCCGTCACCGCGGCGTTGCCTCCGGCATGCGCGGCACCTTCCAGAACGCCGCTATGCCGATCTCGATCGGGATCTTCTTCTCGCTGATGATCATCGGCCTGAGCAGCCAGGTTCCCCACACCATGCTCACCGGTCTGACTGCCAACGGCGTTCCCATCGCCACTGCCCAACGGCTCGCGCACCTGCCCCCTGTCGGCTACCTGTTCGCGGCCTTCCTCGGGACCAATCCGCTGCGTTCTCTCCTCGGCCCCAAGGTGCTCTCCGCTCTCACCCCCGCCCAGCAGGCGCATCTCACGGGCCGCGGCTTCTTCCCCTCTCTCATCTCCGCCCCGTTCAAGCACGGCCTAATGATCGTCCTCGCCTTCGCGATCGTCATGTGTCTGCTCGCCGCCTGGGCGTCGTGGCTCCGCGGCGCGAAATACATCCACCACGAGACCGCACCCGGCGACAGCGTCGCTGGTAGGAAGACCGCGGTGCGCTCCCGCTCTGAGGTCGTCCACCATGGTGCGTAAGGATCGGAGGGGTCCGACGGGAAGGATTGTCGTCGGCATCGATGGCTCGCCGGAGTCCATGCTGGCGCTGCGCTGGGCTCTCGCGGAGGCAAAGCTGAGAGGCGTTGCGTTGCGCGTGGTGCATACCTGGGCATACCCGTACATCGCAGCCGGCCCCGCTCTCGACCCGGTGCTCGACGCGGACATAATCGACAACGCGGAGAGGGTCGCCGAGGGGGTGGCCCGTAGCCAACTCGACGAACTGGGCGATGCGAGGGTCGGGGTCGACATCGAGCGCTCGATCGTGGAAGGAGCACCGGCGCCCGCGCTGCTCGAGGCTGCCGAGGGAGCGGACCTCCTCGTGGTTGGTTCGCGCGGGCGCGGGGGCTTCACCGGATTGCTGCTGGGATCGGTCAGCCAGCAGTGCGCCCACCACGCTTCCTGTCCGGTTGTGATTGTGCGGGCGAGCGCGCACTGACCCAGCGGTGACCACGGAGGGGCGTACCGCCACGGTCGTCACCACCTTCGTCACACGCCTCCGATTTCCCCGGGTAGGAACGCCTCGCTGAACTGGCTCGTGTAGAGCGCGTGGTACGCGCCGCCGTGGGCGAGCAGCTCGCGGTGGCTTCCCTGCTCAACGATCCGCCCGTGCTCCATCACGATGATCGTGTCCGCCTCTCGGATCGTGGAGAGGCGGTGGGCGATCACGAAGCTCGTGCGCCCTTGGCGGAGGCGCTTCATCGCGTCCTGGACGTACACCTCCGTCCGGGTGTCCACGTTGCTCGTCGCCTCGTCCAGGATGAGGATGCTCGGGTCGGCGACGAACGCTCGCGCGATCGTGAGGAGCTGCTTCTGTCCCGAGGAGAGGTTGGATGCTTCCTCGTCGAGGAGCGTGTCGTAGCCGTCGGGCAGCGTCCGGACGAAGTGATCGACGTGTGCCGCCCTGGCGGCCGCGATCACCTCAGCGTCGCCTGCGCCGCTCCTCCCGTAGGCGATGTTGTCGCGGATGGAGCCGGCGAACAGCCACGTGTCCTGCAGGACCATCCCGTACGCTCGGCGCACCGCGTCTCGGGTGAGATCACGGTAGTCGGAGCCGTCGAGCACGATCCGGCCCTGGTCGATCTCGTAGAAGCGAACGAGCAGGTTGACGATCGTCGTCTTGCCGGCTCCGGTCGGCCCGACGATCGCAACGGTCTCGCCCGGGGCAACGTCCAGGGTGAAGTCTTCGATTAGCGGCTCGTCGGGCTCGTAGCGGAAGAACACGCGCTCGAGCGTCACGCGGCCCTCACCCGCAGGTTGCGCGGCCGGCACGGGCGCCGCCACCCTTTCTGGTGCTTCCTCGGGCTCGTCGAGGAGCTCGAACACCCGCTCGGCCGACGCGAGCCCGGACTGAAGCATGTTCATCTGGGCGGCGATCTGGGTGATCGGCATCGTGAACTGCCGCGAGTACTGGATGAACGCCTGAATGTCGCCGAGCGGCAGCGACCCCGAGGCGACGAGGTAGCCTCCGAACACGGCGACGGCGACGTAGTTGAGGTTGGAGAGGAACTGCATCACCGGCTGGATCACGCCCGAGAGGAACTGCGCCCGGAAGCTCACCTCGTAGAGGGCTGCGTTCTGCCGCTCGAACTCCTCGACTGTCGTGCCGCGCCTGCCGTAGACCTGCACGAGCGTGTGCCCCGTATGGGTCTCCTCGACGAGCGCGTTGAGCGTCCCGGTGCGGTCCCACTGGGCCGCGAACTGGACCTGCGACCGACGGGCGACGAGGAAGGTGATCCCCATCGCGAGCGGGATGATCGCGAGCGAGATGACGGCGAGGAGCGGCGAGATCCAGAACATCATCGCCAGCACGCCGACGATCGTGAGTGCCGATGTAAGCAGCTGGCTGAGACCCTGCTGGAGCGTCGTGCTGAGGTTGTCGATGTCGTTGGTCACCCGGCTGAGGATGTCGCCGTGCGGGTGGCTGTCGAAGTACCGCAAGGGCAGCCGCGCGAGCTTCTCCTCGACGTCGCGGCGCAGCCCGAACATCGTCCGTTGCGTGATGCCGGCCATGACAAAGCCCTGCCCGAAACTGAACGCCGCGGCCAACACATACACGAGCGCGGCGAAGCCGAGCGTCCGACCGAACGCGGCGAGGTCGACGCCGACGCCCGGCGTCACGTTCATGCCCGACACCAAGTCCGCGAACTGCCCGTGGCCGTGCGCGCGCAGGGCCGCCACCGCCTGCTGCTTCGTGAGCCCGGCCGGAAGCTGCTTCCCGACCACGCCCTCGAAGAGGATGTTCGTGGCGTTACCGAGGATCCTCGGCCCGGCGACCACGAAGCCGACCGAGGCAATGCCCGTCGAGACGGCGAGCACCAGGCGGGCCCGCTCGGGACGGAGCCGGGCGAGCAGCCGTCGCAGCGTGCCGCGGAAGTCCTTGCTCCGCTCGAGCGGCCGGCCGCCGCGCATGTCTGCCCGCCCTCGCCCGGGACCCATCATTCGGCGGCCTCCTCTCCGAGCTGCGAGACGACGATCTCGCGGTAGGGCACACACGTCGTCATCAGCTCGCGGTGCCGCCCGCTGCCGACGACGCGGCCGTCGTCGAGCACGACGATCTGGTCGGCCTGCATGATCGTGCTCACACGTTGGGCGACGATCACGACGGTCGCGTCCCCGGTCTCGCGTCTGATCGCGGCCCGAACGCGGGCGTCGGTCGACGCGTCGAGCGCCGAGAAGCAGTCGTCGAAGAGGTAGAGACGGGGGCGGCGGACGAGCGCGCGGGCGATCGCGAGGCGTTGACGCTGACCGCCGGAGACGTTGGTGCCGCCCTGGTCGATCGCGGCGCCGAGCTGCCCCGGCATCGCCTCGACGAAGTCGCGCGCCTGGGCGACCTCGAGCGCGTGCCAGAGCTCCGCCTCCGTCGCCTCAGGCCGGCCGAGGCGCAGGTTGCTCGCGACGGTGCCCGTGAAGAGATACGACGCTTGCGGAACGACTCCGATTTCGCTCCAGAGTTCCTCGAGCTCCTGCTCGCGGACATCGACGCCGTTGACGAGGACACGTCCGCCTGTGGGATCGAAGAACCGCGGGATCAGGTCGAGCAACGTTGTCTTACCGCTGCCGGTGCCGCCGATGACGGCGCTCGTCTCGCCAGGCCGGAACGAGAACGTGAGGGCGTGCAAGACGGGCTCATCGCTTCCGGGATAGGCGAACGTCACACCCTCGAACCGCACCACACCCGTCACCGCGTCCGGCCTGGCCGGCTGCAGCGGGTCTTCGACGGACGGCTGTATGTCGAGCACCTGCTGGACCCGCTCGCTGCTCGCCACCGCGCGCGGCAGCAGGATCACCGTCATCACGGCCATCATCACGGCGATCAGGATCTGCGCGATGTAGGTGAGGAACGCGGTCAGGTTGCCGATCGGCATCGACCCATCCAGGACGAGGTGGCCGCCGAACCAGATCACGGCGACGCTCGAAAGGTTCAGGATCACCATCACGGCCGGGAACACGGCGGCAAAGATCTGGTTCACGCGCAGCGCGGTCGCGGTCAGGTCGGCGTTCGCCTCGTCGAACCGTGCAGCTTCGGAGCGCACGCGGACGAAAGCGCGGATCACGCGCACGCCCATGATCTGCTCGCGCAGCACCTGGTTGATCCGGTCGAGCCGCACCTGCATCAGCCGAAACCGCGGGACAACAGCGACCAGGACCACAACGACGACCGCACCCATCAGCGGCACCGAGACAACGAGCAAGGGCGACAGGGCCGCGCTCTCCCGGAGAGCCATGACGATCCCGCCGAAGCACATGATCGGGGCGATCACCATCAACGTGAGCGCCACCTGCACGAACAGCTGGATCTGCTGGATGTCGTTCGTGTTCCGCGTGACCAGCGACGGCGTGCCAAAACGGTTCATCTCGCGCGTCGAGAACATCTGCACCCGCTGGAACACCGCGGCGCGGATGTCGGCGCCGGCACCCATCGCCACGCGGGACGCCCAGTAGACGCCCACGACCGAGAGGACACCCACGACGAGCGTGATTGCGAGCATCACGCTGCCGACCGTCCAGATGTAGTGGAGGTCGCCCTTGACGACGCCGTTGTTGATGATGTCGGCGTTCAGCGTCGGGAGGTACAGGTTCGCGGCGCTCTGCACGACCAGGACGACGACGACAAGCGTGACGGCCCGCACGTAGGGCCGCAGGAACCGCCTCAGCAGCGCGATCAGCATCGCAGCCTACGATGCGGGGCCGACCTCGAGCGCCGCACTGCCGCGTACCGCATCGACACAGCATCCTCCGTCAGATGAGACTGCTCTTAACTGAACGGTAAGGGCTACCGAGGGTGCCCGGCCTGCCAACCCGACCGACTTTCACATCAACCCTCTAGTACGGGGGAACCCCGATGTCGTCCGCGCGACCGCGGCGAACAATCCACGCGGAGGTTGCAATGCGATCACGAGCGACACGGCTGAGTCCCCAGCCCTGGCCCTGGGTGGGGCAGCCACGCGTCCTCATCGAGCACGCGGACGAGTCGGCGGGCTTGGCGCTCGCGTCGATCCTGCGACAAGCCGGCTATGCGGTGGCTGTCTGCCCAGGCCCCGAGCAGGCAGAGCATTGCCCACTGACCGGGCCGGAAGGGTGCGCGGTCGCCCACGGCGCCGACGTCGTGGTCTCGAGCCTCGGCGTCGAGCGGCCCGAGGCGAGAGAAGTGCTGCAGGCGCTCCGGATGCACCGCCCGGGGACGCCGCTCATCGTCGAGGTTCCTCCGGGCGACAACGCCGAGTGGCAGGACCTGCTCGAAGGGTGCGACGTGATCGCGTCCCCTGTTCAACCCGACGAGCTCGTGGCCAGCGTTCGCGCCGCGCTTGCCAAGAGCCGCCCCGACGCGCCTCCGAGCTGAGCATGCGCAACCCTTTTCGCAGCGAAGTCGAAGCCTTCCACTTCCTTCTGCTCACGGTCGCGGGCTTCGCGGCGATCGCCGTGGCAAGCCTCCTCGGCGGCCCCTGGGCCGGTGTGCCGACCTTCGCCGTCGTGACGGTCGCGGCGGCCTTCTTCTACCTGAGGCGGGGACAGGCGGAGCGCCCGGTCAGGACTGCGCCTGCACACGTGGGTGCTGCAGACGAGCGGCGAATTCTCATGGTCGCAAACGAGACGCTGGCAGACGTGAGCCTGGTCGAGGAGATCGAGCGGGTGGGCGCCGGATATCGCAAGCAGGTGCGCGTCGTCTGCCCTGCGCTCACCTCACCCGTTCGTCATTGGGTATCCGATGTGGACGGCGCGAGGGCGCAGGCTCAGCAGCGCCTCGACCAAACCCTCAGCCAGCTCCACGCGGTGGGCATCGAGGCCGAGGGTGAGATCGGAGACGAGGATCCCCTGCGCGCGATCGAGGACGTCTTGCGCACATTCGGCGCAGACGAGATCATCATCTCCACTCACTCCGAAGGTCGCTCGAACTGGCTCGAGCGCGACGTCGTGACCCGGGCACGGGAGCGCCTTGCCGTACCGGTCACCCACATCGTGATCGACACCGAGACCGGCAGTCGGACCAGCGACGTAGGGAGGTCGTAGTTCGAGCTGTGCGGCGGTCGGGGGCGGAGATCCTGCTCGAAGCGCTCGCCGACGAGGGCGTCCGGCACGTGTTCGGGAATCCCGGCACGACCGAGTTGCCGCTCGTGGACGCTCTCGTGGGCCGCGACGAGCCGCAGTACGTGCTCGCGCTCCAGGAGGCGACCGCGGTGGGGATGGCGGACGCGTACGGCCGGCTGACCCGGCGCCCGAGCTTCGTGAATCTGCACACCGTCGCCGGGCTCGCGAACGGGCTCGGCAACCTGACGAACGCACGCGCCGCGGGCACGCCGATGGTCGTCACCGCGGGCCAGCAGGATCGAAGGCACCTCGTCGCGGAGCCGCTTCTCTCGGGCGACCTCGTCGGGCTCGCGAGCTCGCTCATGAAGTGGTCGCATGAGGTGCGGACGCTCGGCGAGCTCGGCATCACGATCCGGCGTGCGTTCCGGCTGGCGGCAGCGCCGCCCACGGGACCAGTCTTCCTCGGCATCCCGATGGACGTGCTCGAGGAGGCCGGCGAGGCGCTGCTACCGGCGCGCTCGCGGGTCGACGACGCTCCGACCGGCGGCTCGCTCGCCGAGGTCGCCGACCTGCTCGCGAGCGCGGAGCGCCCCGGCCTCGTGGTCGGAAACGAGCTCGCCTGGGCTGATGGCCTGGGCGCCGCAGTCGAGCTCGCGCAAACGCTCGGAGCGCCCGTTCACGGACAGCCGCTCAACAGCCTGCTCGTCTTCCCCTCCTCGCATCCGCTCTGGCGCGGGCCGCTCCCGATGGACGCGGCCGGGATCAACGCCACACTCGGCGCCTATGACCGCGTGCTGGTGCTCGGCGCGGACGCCTTCCTCGTGTATCCGTACACCCCAGGGCAGCCGGTGCCGGAGGGAGTCGAGCTGCTGCAGATCCACCCGGATCCGGCGCAGCTCGGGCGGACGCACGCCGTTCGCGTCGGGGTGCTCGGGGATCCGGCGCGCTGCGCAGCCGAGCTCGCGCGGCTGCTTGCCGGCCGCATCTCCGCCGAGCGTCGGCAGCGCGTGCTGTCCGAGAGCGAAGCCTGGCGCGGCGAGATGGTCGCGAGACTCACCGAGCAGGTGCTCAAGGGTCGGGAATCGAAGCCGCTCGGCCCCGCCGCGGCCGTCCAGGCAGTGCTCTCTCGCCTGCCGGAGGACGCGATCCTCGTCGACGAGGCGATCACGGCCAGCCGCTTCACCCGTGCGTTCCACCAGGGAAGCGAGCCGATGAGCTACCTCTGGAGCGGCGCGGGCGCACTCGGCTGGGGCGTCCCGGCGGCGCTCGGTGCCAAGCTCGCGGCTCCGGAGCGACCGGTCGTCTGCATCGTCGGCGACGGCTCGATCATGTACTCGCCGCAGGCGCTCTGGACAGCGGCCCGCTACCGCTTGAACGTGCTGACGGTCGTGCTCGACAACCGCGAGTACCGGATCCTCAAACACGGACTCGACCGGATGGAGGGTGCATCCGCCCGGTCGGGCCGCTACGTCGGCATGGATCTCATCGACCCGGAGATCGACTTCGTCGAGCTCGCCGGGTCGATGGGGATTGCCGGTCGCACTGTCGAGGACGCCGAAGAGCTCGAGCAGGCGGTGGACGAGGCGCTTGGGTCGGGAAAGCCGCAGCTACTGCACGTGCCGATTTCCGGCCACAAGACTGGCGGCGGCCTCGGGCCGTAGCACGTCGTCGGTTTCCGGGTTCGGGGGCATCTGGCTTGGCTTCGGTCAGCCAGTTGGATGGAGCGACCCAACCACGGTAGGCTCGCTCTTCGTGAGCATCCTCGGGAATCGCGTGCTGCGGAAGGAGGACCCCCGCTTCCTGCGCGGCGAGGGCCGCTACGTGGAGAACCTGCCCCTCGAAGGGGCGGCCTCCGTCACGTTTGTCCGCTCGCTGCTCGCACACGCCCGGATCGCCGACGTCGACGTCTCGGCCGCCGAAGCCCTCCCGAACGTGCAGGTCCTGACGCACGCCGACCTCGACCTGCCGCCATTCGGGCCGCCGCCGTTCCCCGGACTGAACCCGGCGATGGGGCGGCCGCTGATCGCCAAGGACGTCGTCCGCTTCGTCGGCGACATCGTCGCGATCGTGGTCAGTGACGACCGCGCAACGGGCGCGGACGCCGCGGAGCTCGTGCTGGTCGACTACGACCCACTGCAGGCCGTCGTCAAACCGGAGGACAGCGCAAAGGACGACGTGCTCCTCTTCCCGGAGGCCGGGACGAACATCGCGGCCCGCTCCGGCTCACCCGACCATGACGAGAAGCTGTTCGACGGCTGCGACGTCGTCGTCTCGGGCACGCTCGACAGCCAGCGCATGGCGCCGTGCCCACTCGAGCCGCGCTCGTGCGCCGCCGAGCTCGGCGCCGACGGGCGGCTCACCGCCTGGCTCTCGACCCAGACGCCGCACCAGGACCGCATGGTGCTCGCCGGGATGCTCGGGCTCGATCCGGAGCAGATTCGCGTGATCGCCCCCGACGTCGGCGGCGGCTTCGGCGCAAAGATGCTGAACGCCGAGGAGCTGTTGCTCGTCTGGCTTGCGCGCAAGCTCGGCAGGCCCGTGCGCTGGACTGAGACGCGCAGCGAGAGCATGGTCGCGCTTCCTCACGGCCGCGCACAGCGCCTTGACTTCACGATCGGCGGGACGCGGGACGGCAGGGTGCTCGCCTACCGGCTCGACTCCCTGCAGGACACCGGCGCGTATCCGGCACTCGGTGCGTTCCTGCCGAACTTGACGGCGCTCATGGCGAGCGGGGTCTATGCGATCCCGCGCATCGAGTTCGAGGGCCGTTCGGTGGTGACGAACACGACGCCGATCTCGGCCTTCCGCGGCGCGGGCCGGCCGGAGGCAACGCAGGCGATCGAGCGTGCGATCGACACATTCGCTGCCGAGCTCGCGATGGATCCAGCCGAGATCAGGCGGAGGAACTTCATCCCGAAGGACGCGTTCCCGCACACGACCGTCACCACGGCGGCCTACGACTCGGGCGACTACGAGGGAGCGCTCGAGCTCGTGCTCCGCTCGGCCGGCTACGACGAGTTGCGTGACGAGCAGCGGCGCCGCCGCGAGCAGGGCGACGCGAAGCAGCTTGGGATCGGCCTCTCCTGCTACGTCGAGATCACGAACGGCATCGCCGAGTCCGAGTTCGGCGAGGTCGAGATCACGCCGGACGGCGGCGCGATCGTCCGCACCGGCTCGTTCTCCCACGGCCAGGGTCACGAGACGACGTTCGCGATGATCGCCGCGGAACGGCTCGGGTTGCCCGTCGAGAAGGTGACCGTCCACAAGGGCGACACCGACGAGATCGCCAAGGGCACCGGGACGTACGGGTCGAAGTCGACGCAGATCGGCGGTGCGGCCGCAGGGCTCGCGGCCGAGGATGTCGTCGAGCAGGCAAAGCGGCTCGTCGCCGACTACCTCGAGGCGAGCCCGGCCGACATCGTGCTCGAC
>PLDP01000237.1 GCA_003136795.1 Actinomycetota bacterium | reverse complement strand
GCGGGGCCGGTGCCGGGACGCCTTCCGGCATGCCGAACGCGTCCTTGACGACGCGCAGCACCTTTTCGCGCTTGCCTTCGACGACCGGTTGCAGGCCACCGAGATCGAGCCGCGAGAGGCCGATGCGTCCCGCGGCGCGCACGACCTCGAAGCCGAAGTCGGCCAGAAAATCGACGGGGAACACCGTCTTGTGCACCCGAAAGCGCTCGTACGCCGACTCGCCCTCGGGATAGCGATACGAGAACGCCTCGAGCGAAGGTGCGCCGCGGTCACGCGCCTCCCCGATCGCCGCGAGGAAGAGCGACTGCAGCACCCACGGGCTCGACGAGTCGGTCAGGTATGCGCACGTGACGAGCATCGAGTCGTTCGAGGGCGGGCCGCCGGGCAGCTCGAACGCGCGCGGGAACGCCTGCGACGGGCCATATTGCATCGAGCCGAGCACCCGGCCGTCGGAGTCGTAGTACACGGTGCCCCACGTCCCGAAGTCGAGCTCGACCTTCTCCATCCAACGGGCCTTGTCGGTCGTTCGCCTGCCGCGCGTCTGCCACCAGATGCACTCGTGACAGACGGCCGGCGCCGTCTCCAGCGTCAGCTTGGTCAGCCCGGAGATGCGCGGGGGCATTACCTCTGGACGTCGTCGACGACAACGTCGACCGACGTCGGCTTCACGTCCGCCATCTGGCCGAGATACTCGATCACGCGCTTCTGCACCTCGCCGGCGACCTCGGGGATGTTCGCGCCGTAGTCGATCACGACGTGCACCTCGACCTCCAGGCCGTTGACGCGCGCACCACGGCGCTGCTTCGTGTGCACACCGGGCACCTCCGCCGCCGCGTCGGCGACGTAGCGGGCGAGCACCTCGGACGAGATCACGCTGTGGCCTTCCATCTCACGCACATCGTAGGACGAGTTCGGTCGCCTCGGGGCGGGCGAAGAAGCGGAAGGGCACAAAGGTCGTCCCGAGGCCCGGCGAGACGTGCATTGTCGTCCCGTCCCGCTCGAACACGCCCTCCGGGTAGCGCGAGCCCGGATGGGCGAGCAGCAGCTTGCCGAACCCGTACGGCAGCACGATCTGGCCCGCATGCAGGTGCCCGGCGAGGATCAGGTGCCAGCGGCCGCGAGGGACGGTGTCCAGCACGCGCGGAAAGTGGCAGAGCAGGATGCGCAGCGGCGCGTCCGATTCGGGAAATTCGCTCGAACGCTTCTCGAGCCACGTGCGCGGGTCGACGCCGCCGATCTCGACCTCCCCGACTCGTACGGTCGAGTCGAGCAGCAGCGTCCCGTGCTCGAGACGGCCGAGCTCGACCGGACGCGAGAACGGGTCACGTGAGATCGCGTGGTCGTGGTTTCCGAGCACGACGTAGGGATGCGGCAGCTTTGCGAGGAGCGCGAGCAGCTGCTGCTCCGCGCGCGGCCGCGAGAGCAGGTCGCCCGTGACGCAGACGAGGTCCGGCTGCCGTTCCGCCACCCAGTCGACAGCGCGCTCGACCGCGCGCACCCCGCGCGACGGCATGCCGAGGTGGAAGTCCGAGAGATGCGCGATGCGCAGGCCGTCGAGCTCGGGCGGCAGCCCCTGGAGCGGCAGCTCGCGCACGCGCAGCCGAACCCAGCCGGCCTCGAACCACGCGTAGGCAGTCACGAGCGCCGCGAGCGCGACGAGCCCCGCAACGAGCCAGATGGCGAGCGTCAGGCTTCGAGCTTCTCGAGGACCGGCTTGACCGAGACGACGTGCCGCTTGAACTTCAGCTCCGACTCGGCGAGCCCGGCGGCGACGCCGACGAGCTGCGAGAGGTGGAGGATCGGCATCTTGAAGTCACGGCCGGTCGTCTTCTTCAGCTTCGACTGCCACGCGTCGAGCGAGAGGTGGCAGAGCGGGCACGGCGTCACGATCGCGTCGGCACCGGCCTCGTAGGCCTGCTCGATCGGCTGGATCAGCTCGCCGAGCGCGGTCTCCTCGCGCGCCTGGATGATCGGGAAGCCGCAGCACTTGATCTTCGCCGGGTAGTCGACGGGCTCGCCGCCGCACGCCTCGATGATCCGCTCGAGCGACCACGGGCGATCGGGATCCTCGAAGCCCTGGATCTTCGACGGGCGCAGGATCTGGCAGCCGTAGAACGGCGCGATCTTCAACCCCTTCAGGCCCTTGTGCGCGGCGACCTTCAAGAGCTCGTACCCCTCGCCTTCCGCGATCTCCCAGAGGAGGTGACGGACGTCGACATCTTTTTCGTATGCCGGCACGCCGACCGCGACGAGGTTCTCGTTGACACGCGCGCGCAACTCGGTGTCTCCGAGCAGCATGAAGTTCGCCTGGCGCAGGTTGAGCGTGCAGACGTTGCAGACCGTGAGCAGCGTGTCGACGCCTTCCGCAGCGGCGTACGACAGGATCCGCGCGTTCAGGTGGAGGTAGTAGTCGGGCTCCGCCTCGTGGATGTCGCCGGCGCCGCAGCACGTGACCGACTCGAGCTCGATCAGCTCGAGGCCGACCTTCGGCGCGAGCGCCTGCGTGGCCGAGTCGAGCTCCTTCGCCGACAGCGACGCGAGGCATCCCTTGTAGTACGCGACCTTCCTCATGCGTCAGCCTCCTCGTCGGCGATGAACGGCCGGTGATACGCGCCGGGCCTGTCGTAGATCTCCTCGAGCGTCTGGTCGCCGACTCCGTGGCCGTGCGAGAGCCGTCCGAGTGCGCGCTCGCCCTGCACGATGCCGGCATACCCGTCGCGACCCTGGTCGCGCACGAGGTCGTACAGCCGGCGCGACTCCTTCACGTCCTTCGCCACGTGCGGCGGGAACGGCGGCGGCACCTTGCCCTTGAGCGCCAGGTCGAGTGCGAAGCGCGTCTGCTTGATCGCCGCGACGACACCCTGCGTCTTCGGCACGAGCTCGGTCTCGCGCAGCCAGCCCGTCGTCCTCGCGGAGGTGACGAACCACTTCGCGTGCTTCGCGCCCATGTCGCGGTCGATCCCTTCCTTCATCGACTCCGCGCCCAGCTTCGCGATCGCATCGCGCGGGTCGACCCCCTTCGGGCAGCGCTCGGTGCAGAAGTAGCAGCGCGTGCACTCCCAGATGCCGTGCTCGCCGTTCAGCTTCTCGAGGCGCGCGAGCTTCTGGCCGTCGCGCGGATCGCCGACGAAGCGCATCGCCTTCGCGAGCGCCTGCGGGCCCGTGAACAGCGGGTCGGCCTCCATCGCGTTGCACTCGGACACGCAACAGCCACAGTTGATGCAGAGCGCCTCCTTGTGGATGACGTTCATGCGCTCCTGGGTGATCAGGTTCTCCTTGCCGTCCGGCGGCTCCTCGTAGCCCGGCTGCAGGTACGGGTTGACGGAGTTGAACTTCTCCCAGAAGGGATCCATGTCGACGACGAGGTCCTTGACGATGGGCAGGTTCCCCATCGCCGAGATCACGGGGACGTGGCCGGCCTGCGCGATGTCGTACATGCGCATCTTGCAGGCGAGCACCGCCGCGCCGTCCATGCGCATGCCGCACGAGCCGCAGATCATCATGCGACAGCTCTTGCGATACGCGAGCGTGCCGTCGTGCTGGTCCTTGACGATGTCGAGGCAGTCGAGCAGCGTCGCCTCTTCCGGCGCCGCGATCTCGAACTCCTGCAGCTCCCGCTCGCCCGTGCGCGAGTTGAAGCGCCAGACCTTCAGGCCGACCTGCATCGTCACGTTTAGTACTTCCTTTCCATCGGGTCGAACTTCGTGTAGCGAACTTCCTTCCATGACAGCTCGGGGCCGTCGCCCGCCCAGCGCGAGATCGAGTGCTTCATGAAGTTCTCGTCGTCGCGGTCGGGGTAGTCGTACGGGCGCGCGTGCGCGCCACGGCTCTCCTTGCGCGCGACGCCGGCCTGCAACATGCACGCTGCGAGATCGATCATGTTCCCGAGCTCGATCGCCTGCGTGAGGTCGCTGTTGAAGACGTCACCCTTGTCCTCGACAACGACGCCGCGCTCGTAGCGCTCGCGCACCTCGGCGATGATCTCGACCTGGCGCGTCATCTGCTCCTCGCGGCGGAAGACGCCGAAGTTCTCGAGCATCGAGGTGCCGAGGTCGTTGCGGATCTGCCACGGCCGCTCGCCGGACGAGACGTCGAGCAGCGCCTTCAGCTCGCGCTCGGCGTCGGCCTTGGCACTCTCCGGCAGGTCGACCGTCGTGTTCGCAAGCGCCCACTCGGCCGCCGCGCGGCCGGCACGCCGGCCGAACGTGATCGTCTCCATCAGCGAGTTGCCGCCGAGCCGGTTCGCGCCGTGCACCGACACGCACGCGACCTCGCCGGCGGCGTAGAGGCCGGTCAGTTCGGTCTCGCCGTCGTTGCCGGTCTCGACACCACCCATGTGGTAGTGGGCGCCCGGCCGCACAGGCACCGGGTCGTAGATCGGATCGACGCCGGCGAAGGTCATCGACAACTCGCGCGAGCCCGGCAGGCGGTCGATGATCCGCTCGGCGCCGAGGTGGCGCATGTCGAGCATCACCGAGCCGTTGATGCCGCGGCCTGCGTCNNCGCTTCATGAAGCGCTCGCCCTCGCTGTTGATCAGGTACGCGCCCTCGCCGCGGCAGCCCTCGGTGAGCAGGATCCCCGTCGGATAGAGCGTCGTCGGGTGAAACTGCATGAACTCCATGTCCTTGAGCGGCAGGCCCAGGCGCAGCGCCATCGCCGCGCCGTCGCCGGTGCACGCGTAGGCGTTCGTCGTCGTGCGATAGATGCGGCCCTGCCCGCCCGTCGCCAGTACGACGGTCTTTCCGCCTACCGTCTTGACGCCGCCGTTCAGGAGGTCCCAGCAGATGACGCCCTGGCAGCGCCCGTCGTTCTCGACGAGCTTCCAGGCGAAGTACTCCTCGTACACGGTGATGTCGCGCTTCACGAGCTGCTCGTAGAGCACCTGGATCAGCACGTGACCCGTGATGTCGGCCGCGAACACCGTGCGCGGCGAGCCGGCGGCGCCGAACGGGCGCTGCGCCAGCTTGCCGTCCTCGCGCCGCGAGAAGAACGCGCCCCAATGCTCCAGCTGGTAGATGTCGCCCGGCGCCTCGCGCGTGAAGATCTCGATCGCGTCCTGGTCGCCCAGGTAGTCCGAGCCCTTGACCGTGTCGAACGCGTGGATCTCCGGCGAGTCCTCCGCAGTATTGCCGAGTGCCGCGTTGATTCCGCCCTCGGCCGCGCCGGAGTGGCTGCGGGTCGGGTGCAGCTTGGAGATCACCCCGACGTTGGCGCCTGCGTCGTGAGCCTCGATGGCCGCGCGCATCCCGGCACAGCCGGCACCGACAACAAGAACGTCGTGGGTCGCTTCCACGTGGATGGACGCTACCGAAGAACGCGCCGCAGCCGGGCGAGAAGCGACGGAGCGGCGGGGTTTTCCCGCACCGTGCGCTCGCGCTCGAGGTCGGCCTTGGCCCACGCCCGCTCCCGCATGCGCCGGGTCGCGTAACGCGGCTTCCAGATCACCGGGCGCGGCATCAGGCCGATTTCGGCCCTGCGGCTCGGATCGATTCGTCGACGCCGGCGAACCGCTTGGCGAAGTTGTCCACGAACAACGCGGCCAAATCACGCGCCTTGCGGTCGTAGAGCTCCGAGTCGCGCCAGGTGGAACGCGGGTCGAGGAGCTTCGGGTCGACCCCGGGCACCCGCACCGGCACCTGGAAGCCGAACACCTCGTCCGTGCGCAGCTCGGCGTGCTCGAGCGTGCCGGAGAGCGCCGCGCGCAGCATCGTCCGCGTCGCCTGGATCGGCATCCGCTGGCCCTCGCCGAACGGGCCGCCGGTCCAGCCCGTGTTCACGAGCCACACGTCGGCGGCGTGGTCGTCGAGCTTCTCGCCGAGCATGCGTGCGTACACCGCGGGCGGCTGCGTCAGGAAGGGCTGTGCGAAGCACGTGGAGAAGGTGGGCTGCGGCTCGGTGACGCCGATCTCCGTGCCGGCGAGCTTCGCGGTGAAGCCCGAGAGGAAATAGTAGAGCGCCTGCTCGCGCGAGAGCTTCGCGATCGGCGGCAGGATCCCGAACGCATCCGCGGTCAGGAAGATCACGGCGCTCGGGTGGCCGGCCTGCTTCGCGTGCAGCGCGTGACCGATCTGCTCGAGCTTGTAGGCGGCGCGCGTGTTCTCGGTCTTCGAGTCGTCGTCGAGATCGAGGTGCCCGAGCTCGTCGATCGTGACATTCTCGAGGATCGTGCCGAACGTGCGCGTCGTGCGGAAGATCTCGGGCTCCGCAACCGGTGAGAGGCGGATCACCTTCGCGTAGCAGCCGCCTTCGATGTTGAAGACGCCGCTGTCGCCCCAGCCGTGCTCGTCGTCGCCGATCAGCGAGCGCTCAGGGTCCGCGGACAGCGTCGTCTTGCCGGTGCCCGACAGACCGAAGAAGACCGCGACGTGACCGTCCTCGTCCACGTTCGCCGAGCAGTGCATCGGGAAGATGCCCTCGAGCGGCAACCGGTCGTTCATCACGGTGAAGATCGACTTCTTGATCTCGCCGGCGTAGTGCGTGCCGCCGACGAGCAACTCGGAGCGCCCCGGGTGCAGGACGACGAACGTGCCCGTGCGCGTCCCGTCCTCGGCCGGGTCGGCCTCGAGGTCGGGCGTGTGCAGCACGACTGCTTCCGGCGTGAAGTTCGCCTGCTCCTCGTGGTGCAGGTCGATGAACATCGTGCGCGCAAAGAGCGCGTGGTACGGGTGCGCGGTGATGACGCGCACTCCGAGCCGGTGCGCCGGGTCGGCGCCGGCCCACGCATCGACGACGTAGAGCACGTCGGCCGAGGCGAGGTGCGACGCGACCTTCTCGCGCAGGCCGTCGTAGTGGTCTTCGGAGAGCTTCTGGTTGACGTCCCCCCACCAGATGCGATCCGTGGACGACGGCTCGTCGACCAGGAACTTGTCCTTGGGCGAACGGCCGGTGAAAATCCCGGTGTCGACGACAAGCGGGCCGCCCTCCGCCAGCTTCCCCTCGTCGCGCCGCAGAGCGTGCGTGTAGAGCAGCGACGTGGTCGGGTTTCGGTAAACGGCGCCGGAGGCGTCGATCCCGTGCCCGGCGAGATCCACACGGCCGGGAAGCTCAATCGCGGTCATCCGGGGCTGCATGGTACGGACTTTTCGGATCCGAGGACCCGGGAGGCGTCCTCGATCAGGAGGTGGAAGCGGCGGTAGCCCTCCGGCTGTCGATCGCCACGAAGTCCCGCTCCGCAGCGCCGGTGTAGATCTGGCGCGGACGCGCGATCTTTTGCTCCGGATCCTGGACGCCTTCGAGCCACTGCGCGAGCCAGCCCGCCGTCCGCGGGATCGCGAACATCACGGGGAAGAGCGCGGTCGGCAGCCCGAGCGCCTGGTAGATCAGCCCGGAGTAGAAGTCGACGTTCGGATAGAGCTTGCGGGAGACGAAGTACTCGTCTTCGAGCGCGATCTTCTCGAGCTCGAGCGCGATGTCGAGCAGCTTGTTGCGGCCGGTCACCTCGAAGACGTCGTCCGCGGTCTGCTTGATGATCCGCGCCCGCGGGTCGTAGTTCTTGTAGACGCGGTGGCCGAAGCCCATCAGGCGGCCTTCGCCGCTCTTGACGCGGTCGATGAACGCAGGAACGTTCTTGGCGCTGCCGATCTCGACGAGCATGCGCAGCACTGCTTCGTTCGCGCCGCCGTGCAGCGGGCCGTAGAGCGCCGCGGCTGCGCCGGCAAGCGAGACGTACGGATCGGCCTTCGACGAGCCGATCGAGCGCATCACGTTCGCGCTGCAGTTCTGCTCGTGG
The DNA here is from genome assembly GCA_003136795.1 of Actinomycetota bacterium. GTDB lineage: Bacteria > Actinomycetota > Thermoleophilia > Gaiellales > Gaiellaceae > PALSA-600. Next base: position 6,408 of record PLDP01000237.1, on the reverse strand, counting down.
TCGGCGTGGAGGATGAAGAGCACCTCGAGCGCCCGCTCGAGCGCCGGGTCCGCGTGGTAGTGCGGCTCGCCCATGCGGAACATCATCGAGAGGAAGTTCGCGGCGAAGCCGAGATCGTTGTCGGGGTAGACGTACGGGAGCCCCTTCGAGTGCCGGTACGACCACGCGGCGATCGTCGGCACCTTCGCGATCAGGCGCACGACCTGCTGCATGCGGATCGTCTCGTCGTCGACGTCCTGGGCCTCGGGATAGAAGGTCGAGAGCGCCGCAGTGACGCTGACGAGCATCCCCATCGGGTGCGCGTCGTAGCGGAACCCTTCCATCAGGCGCTTCACGTTCTCGTGCAGGAACGTGTGCATGGTGATGTCGTCCGCCCAGTGCGCGAGCTGCTCCTGGGTCGGCAGCTCACCGTGGATCAGGAGGTAGGCGACCTCGAGGTAGGTCGCACTCTCGGCGAGCTGCTCGATCGGGTAGCCGCGGTAGCGGAGGATGCCGGCGTCGCCGTCGATGTAGGTGATCGCGCTTCTGACCGACGCCGTGTTCAGGAAGGCCGGGTCGTAGCTGACAAGGCCCGCCGGCTTCAGCGCTGTCGCGCGGATCGAGTCGTCTTCGATCGGCGCCTCAAAGCTCTGGCCGTCGCGCCCGTCCTTGAACGTGAGAATCTCGGGCATGGCCCGCGCCTCCTTCTAGGGGATGAGCGCAGGTTCGCCGCGATTCCCCCGCCCATCATCAGCGCAGGCGCCGATCCTCCAACGGGGAACTACTTAGGAGGGCTTGAGCCCTCCTAAATCTGCCAGTCGCCGCCGCGGAGCACGGGGAAGCGCTCGCCGCCGGCGGTGACGCCGTCCACCTCGAGCTCGGGCGAGCCGATCATGAAGTCGACGTGGGTGGGGGCCGAGTTCACGCGGCCGACGTCTTCCGCCTCGACCAGGAACGGGAAGCCGCTGCCGAAGGCGATGTGGCTGGCGGCGTTCTCGTCGAGCAGCGTGTTGAAGAAGACGGTGCCGAGCGGCCCGATGCGGCCGTGGCGGTCGACGAGTGCGAGCTCGCCGAGACGCAAGGCGGCCTCGTCGATCGCGAGCTGCGAGCGCAGTGCTTCGACGTTCTCGTCGGCGTCGATCTGCACCGCCGTGCCGCCTTCGAAGCGCACGCGCAGACCACGGATGATCGTGCCGTCCCGCAGCACGAGCGGCTTGGTCGACGCCACGTGACCCTCCGTCCGCAAGGGGTCGGGCGTCGTGAAGACCTCTTCGGTCGGCAGGTTCGGGAAGTGGCGCAGCCCGTCCGCGGTCGAGAAGTCGGCCGCCCACCAGGTGTGCGTCGGCAGCATCCCGACGGTCAGCTCGGTGCCCGGCCCGCGCAACTCGATCGCGTCAAAGCGATGACCGGCCAGCCGCTTGGCCGACTCGTTCAGAGCATCCATGCGCTCCTCCCACGCCTTGCCCGGATCCGGCTCGTCGAGGCGCAGCACGTGCTCGAGCTCGTGCCACAGCTTCTCGTACGCCTCGTCCTCGGGCAGCTCGGGGTAGACGAGCTTGGCCCACTCGGGATGAGGACAGGGCGCGATGCACCAGTTGGTCGACCGGTCCCCGACGATCTTGCCGAGCTCCTTGACGCGCGGCAGCATGTCCTTGCCGACAAGTCGCATGTCGAGCCCGTCGAGCGCGTTCGGCGCGACGACGCCCGCGAGCGTCACGCGGCCGCCGTGCTCCTCGGCGTGAGCGACCATCCGCCCGCCATACCACTCAGGCACGTAGTCGAGCGTGTCTGGATCGGCATGCTCGATGCGCGCCCGCTTGATCCACGGATCGAAGTAGTCGACGTCGACGAACTTCGCGCCGCGGTCGTAGGCGGCGGCGGCCACCGCGCGCGCCATTTCCTCCTGGCCGATCTCGCCTGTGACCATCACGATCTGGCCGGGTTGGATGTTCGCGCCGTGAACGGCGAGCTCTGCAAGACGGGTCCAGCGGTCGTCCATCGGCAGGCGATCCTATATCGGACGGCGAACACCACGGAGTGACCTTCGAGGCCGCAACCGAGCGGTTCCTCGCCGCCGCGGGCATCAGCGACGGCACGCGCCGCGTGTACGGAGCCGATCTGCGCGAGTTCGCGCGCTGGTTCGGCGCGGACAGCCCCGTCGAGGATGTGGACGTTCGCGTGCTCGCCGACTGGGTGACCGAGCTCGGCCGCGCCCGGCCCGGCGGGCGGCTCGCCCCGGCGACGATCGGCCGCAAGCTGACCGCAGTCCGTTCTCTGATCCGATACGCGCTCGGTCCCGAACGGGTGCCCGACGGATCGTTCGCGCCAAAACGCCCGCGCAGGCTCCCGGACGCGCCCAAGCAGGGCGAGGTCGAGGACATCGTCGACGCGCTCGAGGGCGACGGGCCGCTCGCGCTGCGAAACCAAGCGCTCGTCGAGCTCATCTACTCGGCCGGGCTCCGCAGCGCCGAGGCGGTCGGGCTCGACCTCGGCGACGTCGACTTCGAACAGGAGCTCGTGCACGTGCGGCTCGGCAAGGGCGGCAAGGACCGCGTCGTGCCGCTCGGCGAGGAGGCTGCGAGCCTCGTCGCGCGCTACCTGCGCGAATCGCGCCCCCAGCTCGCGCGCGGCACCGAGAACGCGCTCTTCCTCTCGACGCGCGGCCGACGGCTCGACACGTCGACGTTGCGCCGCCTCGTCCCCCACCCGCACCGGCTGCGGCACGCATTCGCCACGCACCTCCTCGAAGGCGGCGCCGACCTGCGGACGATCCAGGAGCTGCTCGGCCATGCCTCTCTCTCGACCACCCAGATGTACAGCCACGTCGATGCCAAGCGACTGCGAAAGGTCTATGACCACTCCCACCCCCGGTCGTAAGACTCGCGACCCCGACCTCGACGGCTTCCTCGCCCTGCTCACGGCGCAGCGCTCGCCGCGCACGGTCGACGCCTACCGCCGCGACCTCACAGCGCTCGCCGCCTACCTCGGGAAGCCGGTCGGCGGCGCGACGCTCGAAGAGCTCGAGCGCTACGTCGCCCAACTGCGGGCGAACGGGCTCTCGAACTCGACGATCGCGCGTCGCACCGCGTCGGCGCGCAGCTTCTTCCGCCACCAGCAGCTGCTGGGCGCCCGGGGCGACAACCCCGCCGCGGCGGTCGCGCTGCCACGCCGCACGAAGCCGCTGCCGAAGACGCTCTCGCCCGGCGAGGCCGAGCGGCTGATCCAGGCCGCGGTCGGCACGCAACCGCGCTCGCTGCGCGACCACGCGCTCGTCGAGCTGCTCTACGGCGCCGGGCTGCGCGTCTCCGAGGCGGTCGGGCTCGAGCGGGCCGGCATCGACCTCGACGACCGGCTCGTCCGCGTGATCGGCAAGGGCGGCAAGGAGCGGGTCGTCCCGATCGGGCGACACGCCGCCGAGGCGCTGCGCCGCTACCTCTCACGCGGGCGACCGTTCCTCGACTCGCGCCACCGGCCGGAGCTCTTCCTGAACGCCCGCGGCGGCCCCCTGACCCGGGCCGGCGCCTTCCTGATCCTGCGCAAGCTGGCCGAGAAGGCGGGGCTCGAACCGCAGCGCGTCCACCCGCATCTCCTGCGCCACTCCTTCGCCACCCACCTGCTGGAGGGGGGCGCCGACCTCAGATCCGTTCAAGAAATGCTGGGACATGCGGATCTCTCGACAACCGAGCTCTACACCCAAGTGACCGACCGGCGGCGTCGGGAGTTGTACTACCGAGCGCACCCCCACGCTCGGAAAAGATCAACGGGGGAACAGGTTGTTGATGAAGGCCACGCTCGCAAAGAACGCGCTTGAGCTAGCTCTTCGCGCCCTTACGGCGTAGGAACTGGGCCACCTTCGCAGCCGCCTCGCGCAACTCGCGGGGCTGCTCGTCGTCGTCGCCGAGTGACACGAGAATCTGGATCGTGTCGGGCCGAGGCGAGCCGTTCTTCAGCGCGACGACCGCGAGGCGCCGCACCGCTTCGTTCCCGTCGTGCGTCACGAGCTCGTGCAGCAGTGGGCGCACGTCGTTGACGTCGCCCGGATGGTCGCGCGAGAGCCTCTCGAGCGCGAGCAGCGCCGAGCCGCGCACGGCCGGGCTGTCGTCTTCGAGCCCGCGGCGCAGCAGCTCCTTCTTGGTGCGGAACCGGAACTGTCCGATCGCGCGGTAGGCGATCGCACGGTCGCGAAAGTCGGCTCCGCGCGCGGAGGACTCGAGCAGGTCGTCCCATTCGGCGCGCAGCTTTGCCAGCTCGCGCTCGTTCCCCTCCTCGGCGAGCGCGTCGGCTTGAGCTGCGGCCTCGGCGAGCGTCATCCGCTGCGGGGGTAGGAGCGGGGCGGCTCGCCGACGTACGTCGCCGACGGCCGGATGATGCGGTTGTCGGCCTGCTGCTCGAGCACATGCGCCGCCTGCCCGGCGACCCGGCTCATCGCGAACACCGGCGTGAACAGGTCGGTGGGGATCCCGAGGTACCGGTAGACCGACGCCGAGTAGAGATCGACGTTCGGGAAGAGGCCCTTCTCCTCGAAGACGGTGCGCTCGGCCGCGTCGGTGATCGCGAACCAGTTCGGCTCGCCTGCTGCGGCCGACAGCTCCTCCGAGAACCGCTTGAGGATGGCCGCGCGCGGGTCGTAGGCGCGGTAGAGCGGATGGCCGAAGCCGAAGAGCTTCTCCTTGCGCTCGAACATGCCGTGCACCGCGTCGGGCGTGCGCTCGGCCGAGCCCCACTGCTCGAAGAGCGCCATCGCCGCCGCGTTCGCGCCGCCGTGCAGGGGACCGCTCAGCGCGGCGATGCCCGCTGTAACGGCCGCGGTCAGGTCGGCGCCCGTGCCGGCGACGACCCGCGCGGTGAAAGTCGACGCGTTCATCTCGTGCTCGGCGTGCAGGATCACAGCGACGTCGAAGATCCGGGCCGCGCGATCGCTCGGCGCCTCGCCGGTGAGCATGGTGAGAAAGCTCTCCGCGTAGCCGAGCGACGGATCGGGGTCGACGGGCTCGAGCCCCTCGCGGCGACGGTGATGACGCGCGATCGCCGTCGGCAGCTTCGCGATCAGCGTCGTCGCGGCGGCGAGGCTCGACGCGCGGTCGGTCGCGCCCGCCAATTCGGAGTCGAAGGCCAGCATCGACGCGCAGGTGCGCAGCATGTCCATCGGCGCGGCGCCGGCGGCCGACCGGTCAATCGCCTGCTCGACCGCTTCGGGCAGCTCGCGACGAGCGAGCACCTCCGCAAACGTCGCCCGCGCAGCCGCATCGGGCAGGTCGCCGTGCAGCAACAGATAGGCAGTCTCCTCGTACGTCGCGTGCTCGGCGAGGTCGGCGATGTCGTAGCCGCGGTACATCAGCACCCCGGCGTCCGGATCGATCGACGAGACCGCCGACTCGGCGACAACGACCCCCGAGAGCTGGACCGACTTCTTCGCCGTGCCGGGCTGGGTCACCGCGCGACGTCTGAGACCGGGCGCGGCGGCGGGCCGATGTAGCGGGCCCCGGGGCGAATCAGGCGGCCGGTGCGCTTCTGCTCGAGGATGTGCGCCGACCAGCCGGCGACACGGGCGCAGCCGAACATGGCGGGCGTCAGGTCGGCCGGGATCTGCGCGATGTCGAGCACGACCGCCGCCCAGTATTCGACGTTTGTCTCGAGCTGGCGGTCGGGCGAGCGCTCGCGCAGCACCTTGAGCGCCGCCTCCTCGAGCGCGGCTGCCACCTCGACCCGCGGGGAGCCGAGCTCCATCGCGGTTCGCTTGAGCACGGTCGCGCGCGGGTCGTAGGCGCGGTAGACGCGATGACCGAAGCCCATGATCCGCTCGCCGCGGTCGAGCAGGTCGCGGACGTAGCGCTCAGGGTCGCCCGTCTTCGCCGCGCCGTCGATCATCGGGAGCACGCGCGCCGGCGCGCCACCGTGCAGCGGGCCCGAGAGCGTGCCGACTGCGGACGACATCGCAGCGGCGCAGTCCGCGCCTGTCGAGGCGGCGATGCGCGCAGTGAAAGTCGATGCGTTGAGCCCATGCTCGGCGGCGGAGATCCAATACGTGTCGAGCGCCGTCACCGCGCGCGGGTCGGCTTCGCCGCGCCAGCGGATCAGGAACCTGGCGGCGGCGTTCTCGCCCTGCTCGATCTCCGACTCGGGCACCGCCGGCTGCTTGCCGCGCGCCGCCTGGGCAACGATCGTCAGCGTGGCGGATGACAGCCGGGCGAGGTCGTCGCGCGCCTGCTTGTCGTCGATGTCGACGAGCTTCTGCATGTCCCACTTGGGGCCGAGCGTCGCGAGCGCCGCCTGCAGGTCGGCCGGCACGGAGCCGCTCGGGTCCTGCAGGTGGATCGCCTCGGTCGGCGGCAGCGACGAGTTGATGTCCTCGTCGACGAGGAGGCCCCACACGTTCTCGAACGGGTACCGGCCGACGAGCTCCTCGATGTCGACGCCGCGGTAGCGAAG
>PLDP01000124.1 GCA_003136795.1 Actinomycetota bacterium | reverse complement strand
TTCACGGGCGGCACGAACAAGAGCGCGATCCACTGGGACATCGTCAAGGACCTTCGCTACGGCGGCGCGCTCTACGCCGACGGCAGGCTCGTGCAGGAGAACGGAGACTGGCTGCTCTGAACCTGGTTGCCGCCGCAGGCGGAACCAGGTTCATGTCTCAAACAGTTGTCTCAGACACGAACCTGGTTGCCTTCGGCGAACCAGGTTCAGGCCGCGGCGATCTCGCCGGCGAGCCGGGCGTTGCCGGCGATCAGGTCGCGGTTCGCAGCGAGCGTGCGGCCGCCGCTCTCGCGGTGCAGGTACGAGAGGACGAACGGCGTCACTTCCTGCCCGTGCACGCCTTCGGCCGCCGCCGCGGCGAGTGCCTGCTCGATCAGCGGCTCGATGTCGTCCAGGCTCTCGTCGGGTGGCCGCCCGAGCAGCAGGCCGCCACGGCCCAGCTCCCAGTGGGCGCGCGCGATCCGCGCCGCCTCGCCCGCCGACTCGACTCGCGCGGAGACGGGCGGCCCGCCGTCCGCGGCGTAGAAGAGCGGCAGCGTTTCGGTGCGCCAGCCGAGCACCGGCACGCCGAGCGTCTCGAGGAGCTCCGAGGTGGCGGGCACGTCGAGCAGCGACTTCACGCCGGAGGAGATGACGAGCGCCTGCGTCTGTGCGAGCGCCTGCAGGTCGGCCGAAACGTCCGGCGGCGCCGGCCAGCCGCGATGCACGCCGCCGAGGCCACCGGTCGCCATGAACCGGATCCCCACGGCGCTGCACACGGCGAGCGTCCCGCCGACCGTCGTCGCGCCCAGGGCGCGTTGCACGACGGCGGCGGCCAGGTCGCGCGGGCCGAGCTTGCGCGCCGACGTATCGAAGCGTTCGAGCTCGTCCCGGGTCAGGCCCACGCGGATCTCGCCGTCGAGCACGCCGACCGTGGCGGGCACCGAGCCGCCGTCGCGCACGGCCCGCTCGGAGGCGAGCCCGACTTCGACGCCCTCGCCCGGCGGGAAGCCGTGCGCGACGAGCGTCGTCTCGAGCGCGACGACGCCGCGGCCGTCGCGCTGTGCCTGCTGGATCTCCTCCGCGACGACGATCACGGCATCGCCCCCAGCTGCGCACAGCAGCGCGCGGCCGCCTTCAGCCCGAGCTCGGAGCCGCCGATCAGGAAGCCGGCGGCGAGCGCGTCGCCGGCGCCGGTCGTGTCGACGACGTCGGTGGAGGCGGCCGGGTAGTCGTGCCCGTCGACGCTGAGGCCGTTCGCGCCGCGCTTCAGCACCCAGCGGGCGTCGAGCTCGCCGACGACCTCCTGCTCGCGTTCCGTCGCGAAGACGACGTCGGGTGCGAGCTCGCGCAGCCGGCCACGGAACGCGTCGTCGACGAGCGTCCAGGTCGAGACGTCGACGGCGACCGTCCCGCCGTGTGCGCGCGCCGAGCGCGCAGCTTCGAGCGCGGCCGAAGCGATCGGCTCGCGGAGCAGCGAGTAGCCCGAGAGATGCAGCACGTCACAATCGAACCACGACTCGTCGAGGTCCTGCGGCGCGAGGTCGGGAGCGCTGCCGCGGTCCGACGCCATCGTGCGATCTCCGTCCGAGGAGATCGAGACGACGACGCCGGTCCGGCCGGAGACCGGTCCGACCACGTCCACGCCGTGCGCGCGCAGCGCGCGCGTGACGATCTCACCCGCCGCGTCGTCACCGCGGCGCCCGACGAAGCGCGCCGACGCGCCGAGCGCCCCGGCCCACGCCGCGACGTTCGCCGCCTGTCCGCCCGCGACCGCGCGCGTCTCGGCCATCCGGTCGTCGCCCGGCACGAGCGGATCGTCGAGACGCACGATCACATCGAGGAGGAGGTCGCCAAGGGTCGTCAACCGCACGAGTAGGATCGTCGCATGGACGGCACCGGTCGCGGCAGCAAGCTCCGCTCGTTCGCGATCGGCGGGCTGGTCGGCGCCGCGGGCGCGATCGCGACCGTTCGGCGCTCGTCGCATCGCTCCCGCCGCCCGCACAATGCGCCGGGAGGCCTGGCGGCGTTCGAGGACGCGCCGTGCTTTCTCGAGCTGGTCGGCGAAGAGGCGCAGCGCTACCGCGAGGGCGGCGGCGGCGAGATCTCGATCGGCTCGCCGAACTCGACGTAGCGGTCGGTCATGAAGTGCGCGGCCGCGGTCATGTGCATGACCGCCGGCAGCCCGCCTGCGAGCGTCACGCGGAACCAGGCGGGCACGCGCCGGTCGAGGAACGTCAGGACGCCCGGCGCGACGAGGTGCACGTTGGTCGGCGACTGCCAGTAGGGCTGCGTGACGTCGAGCGGCGTCTGCTGCGAGCGGAGCCATGGCGCGCCCGCACGGTCGCGGTCCCAGCGTACCCCGCCGATCACGATCGCCGACGAGGCGCCGCGGATCGCATACGACAGCCGGTCCGGGGCGACGACCGTGAAGCGGGTCTGCTCGGTGTCGGTGGGCGACGACGCGATCGATTCGTCGAAGACAATCGTCTTTGCGGCGCGATACCGGTTCGTGACGTCCTGCAGGAGCGCGCGTGCATCGGGCGCGCGCGCAGGCAACGCGAACGTGAGCGTGGTGCCGCTCACCGTCACGCGCAACGGCCCGGCCCGCGCCGGCGCGCGGTAGCAGCCGGATCCGCAGCCGGCGGCGCGAACGCCTGCGACGAGCACGGTGCGTCCCGAGACACCCGTCCCGTCGGGCCCGAGCAGGGTGATCGTCGCCTCGCCCGGCGTCCGCGCGACCGCGACGGCGAGCGCGCCGAGCTCGCGCGCGTCGACGACGGCGCCCG
>PLDP01000178.1 GCA_003136795.1 Actinomycetota bacterium | reverse complement strand
CCGGCGACGAGCAGCGTCGTGGTGCGCCCGCCGTGCGTTTTCTTGCCCTGCAACCGGTCGGCGGCGTTCCTGAGATCGTCGACCGCGTCCTTCAGCTTGTCGCGAATCTCTTCGTCCGTCGCGACCCGGGTGGCCAGCGTGACTGCGCTGCGCCCACCGATCAGCTCGCCGTAGAGGTCCTTCGCCGTTGCGAACGCGCTCATCACGTCCGAGCGGAGCTTCTCGTCGTTCATCGCCCGTTCGACGTAGGGTTTGACGTTCTCCGCCGCGTCGTAGACCTTGTCTTTTGTCTTGGCCATGCTTGCTCGATCCTTTCGCCTCGATACCTCGCGCCTGATACCCCGGGCCAGCCGTTGCAAACAGGCGCTCCTTGTGGCTGTGCTCATTCTCGCAGGCTGCGGCGGGTCGAGCGCGCCGAAGGCGCAGATGCAGGTCGTGAAGGGGGCCAGCTTCAGCTTCGAGGCGCCGGCGGGCTGGCAGGTCGAGCGGGCCGCGCGCGGCACCGCCGCCTCGCACGACTCGGAGCTCGTCCAGGTCGCGGCCTTCCCGCTCGTCCGCGTCTACAACGACACGCTCTTCGATCGCGTGGCAGGTGAGCTCGCCCTGCGGATGAAGGCGATCGCACGGGAGACCGGCGGCCGGCTCTCCGGCCCGAAGACGGTGACCGCCGCCGGGGTGCGGTCGCATCGCTACGAGGTCGAGGTCGGCGGGCGGCTCGACCAGTACACGTTCGTCCTGATCGGGAAGCGCGAGTACCAGCTGCTCTGCCGGTACCGCACGTCGTCGTCCGACGCGTTCTGCTCCGACCTGCTTACGAGCTTCCGGCCGGCATAGCGGCCTGGCGCTCGATGCTCTGCGCCGCGCGTGGGCGGGCGCGGCGCTTGCCGTCGAACGCGGCGGCGAACACGTCTTCGATCGTGTCCGCCGGGATGAACTCGATCGCCGCGCGCGCCTCGGGCGGAAGGTCGTCGAGATCGGGCTCGTTCTCGCGAGGGAAGATCACGCGCTTGAGCCCGGCGCGCTGCGCCGCCAGCGACTTCTCCCGCAGGCCGCCGATCGGCAGCACCTGGCCGGTGAGCGTGATCTCGCCGGTCATGCCGACGTCGTCCGCGACGGGCTCGCCGCGGACGAGCGACACGATCGCCGTCGCCATCGTCACGCCGGCGGACGGCCCGTCCTTCGGCACGGCGCCGGCCGGCACGTGGATGTGCAGGTCGTGGGTCTGGAACCAGTCGTCGGCCAGTCCCATCTCGGCGCTATGCGACCGCACCCACGAGAGCGCCGCCTGGGCGGACTCCTGCATCACCTCGCCGAGCTGTCCCGTGATCGTCAGCTTGCCCTTGCCCGGATACGCCGTTGCTTCGATGAACAGGACGTCGCCGCCCACGGCCGTGTAGGCGAGGCCGGTCGCGACGCCGGGGTCGGCCGTGCGCTTGCGCACCTCGCCCGAGAAGCGCCGCGCGCCGAGCCACTCGCGCAGGCGGTTGTCGTCGACGCGGATCTTCTGCGCGCGGCCCTTCGCAACCTGGGTGGCCGCCTTGCGGCAGACGTCCGCAAGCCTGCGCTCGAGGTTGCGCACGCCGGCCTCGCGGGTGTACTCGCGGATCACCGAGCGCAGCACCTTGTCGGACAGCGTCAGCTGCGCGCGTTGCAGGCCGTGCAGCCGCAGCTGCTTCGGCAGCAGATAGCGCTTCGCGATCCCGAGCTTCTCGTTTTCGGTGTAGCCCGACAGCTGGATCACGTCCATGCGGTCGATCAGCGCACCGGGAATCGTGTCGAGCGTGTTCGCGGTGCAGATGAACAGCACCTTCGACAGGTCGAACGGCAGGTCGAGGTAGTGGTCGCGGAAGGTGCGGTTCTGCTCGGGGTCGAGCACCTCGAGCATTGCGCTCGCCGGGTCGCCGCGCCAGTCGTTGCCCATCTTGTCGATCTCGTCGATCAGGAGGAGCGGGTTGGCCGACTCCGCATCGCGGAGCGACCTGATGATCGAGCCGGGCATCGAGCCGATGTAGGTGCGCCGGTGGCCGCGGATCTCCGACTCGTCGTGCACGCCACCGACGGAGAGGCGCACAAACTTGCGGCCGAGCGCGTTCGCGATCGAGTGGCCGAGCGACGTCTTGCCGACGCCCGGCGGGCCGACGAAGCAGAGGATCTGGCCGGAGACCTCGTTCCGCAGCTTCGCGACCGCGAGGTACTCGATGATCCGGTCCTTCACCTTCTCCAGGTCGAAATGGTCCGTGTCGAGCACCTTCCGTGCGTGCTCGAGGTCGAGGTTGTCTTCGGTGTAGGTCGACCACGGCATGGTCAGGATCCATTCGAGATAGGTGCGGATGACGCCGTACTCGGCCGCTGCGGTCGGCAGCTTCTCGAGCCGCAGGAGCTCGCGGTCGGCTGCCTTGCGCACCTCTTCGGGCAGCTCCCCGAGCGCGTCGAGGCGCTCGCGCAGCTCGGCGATCTCGGCCTGCTCCGGATCGTCCTCGCCGAGCTCTTGTTGGATCGCTTTCAGCTGCTGGCGCAGGAAGTACTCGCGCTGGCCCTTCTCCATCTCCGACTGGACCTGCGACTGGATCTTCGAGCCGAGCTCGAACACCTCCAGCTCGCGGTTCAGGATCGCGGAGACCGTGCGCAGCCGCTGCTCGACGTTCACCTGCTCGAGAATCTCCTGGCGCTCCTCGGTCTTGATCGTGCGCAGAGTGGATGCGACGAGGTGGCAGAGCGCGCTCGGATCGTCGACGTTCGCCGCGGCGAGCTGCAGCTCTTCCGGCAGGTACGGCGCAAGCCCGATGATGCGCGCGAACAGCCCTTGCACGTTGCGCGTCAGTGCTTCGAGCTCGGGCGTCTCCTCGAGCACGTCGGGCAGCGCGGAGAACTCGCCGAGCAGATACGGCTCGATGTCGAGACGGTGCTCGAGCTTCACGCGCTCGAGGCCCTGCACGAGGATGCGCAACGTGCCGTCGGGAACCTTGATCATCTTGTGCACGAGCGCGACCGTGCCGACGTCGTAGATGTCGTCCCAGCCGGGCGATTCGAGCGAGCCGTCCTTGGCGGTGATCAGCGCGAGCAGCCGGTCGCCCGCGACGACGTCGTCGATCAGGCGCACGGACCGCTCCTGGCCGATCGCGAGCGGCGACATCGACTGCGGGAAGACGACCGTCTCCTTCAGCGGCAACACCGGCAGCGCCGTCGGGAACTCCAGCTGCTGCGCCTCCGGCTCGGCCGTCTCAAATCCGACCTCAGTCATAGCTTCTCCACGGTGATCCGGTAGCGCCCGGCGGGCGGCGCCTGCTCGACCACCGGCAGCTCGATCGTCAGCACGCCGTGCTCGAAGCGCGCCGTCGCGCGCTCCGGGTCGACGTCCTCGAGGAGGCGGACCTGCCGCTGGAACGGGCCGTACTCGATCTCCATCTGCTGGTAGACGCGGCCCGGCAGCTGCGGTCGTTTCCGCTCGCCCGCGATCACGAGCAGCCGTTCACCCGCGACGACGCGGACGGACTGCGCCTCGACCCCGGGCAGCTCAACGACCACGGTCAAGGCGTGCGGCTCGTCGGTGTGGAAGCAGTCCACGTTCGGCCGGAACCCGTGGCGGAGCCCGGAGAATCGCGGCACCTGCCAGAGGTCCGCGAACAGCTCCTCGATCTCCTCCTGCAACTTGTCGACGTCCCTGCGTGTCATCTCGTGCGAACGGTACCCCGTGGGGACCGTCTGAAGCCTTCGTCGGTCCGTCCGACGCGAGGCGGACGATGCGCCCGTGGAGGTCGTTCACCCGCGCTGGTCGGCCTGGAGCTTCCTGGTTTACGCAGGCGGTGCGACCGTGCTCGCGGCCGCCTCGGCGTGGTTGGCCTACTTCGCCTCGCAGTCGGGCGACGCGGGCTACGCCGGCTGGACGCTGCTCGTCCTCGCGCTGCTCGCGGCGGTCGCGCTCGGCTTCCGCGGCACGGAGCACCCGGTGTCCGCAGGCGTCTTCGGCTTCGTCGCGCTGGTCGTCTTCGTCGCCTTCGTCTCGGCCCTCTGGACGTGGTTCGGGTGGAGGTCGACCTCGCCCACGTCGTCCAGCTTCGGCGGGTTCCACTTCGCGCAGCTGCTGCTCGAACTGCTCTGGCTCCTGGCCGCGATCGTCGCTCTCCGTCTGTTCCGCTTTCCGCTGATCGCCGCGCAGGTCGTGCTCGCGGGCTGGATCCTGGTCACCGATGTGCTCTCGAACGGCGGTGACTGGTCGGCGGTCGTGACGCTCTTCGTGGGCCTCGCCTACCTCGCCGTCGCGCTTGCGGTGGACGCGGGCCCGAGCCGGCCCTACGGCTTCTGGCTCCATGTGGGGGCAGGGCTCGCGATCGGCGGCAGCCTGCTCTGGTTCTGGCACGGCGGCGATGTCGAATGGACGTTGATCGTGATCGCCTCCCTCGGCTACGTGCTCTTCTCGCAGCTCGTCAGCCGCTCGAGCTGGGCGGTGCTCGGCGCGGCCGGCCTGCTGCTCGCGGCGACGCATTTCACGCTCGAGTGGACGCACGTGCAGGTCGTGTTCTTCAACGGCGGCAGCGCTTCGGCCCGCGCCTGGGTGCCCCCGCTCGTCTTCACGTGCCTGGGCTTCCTACTCGTCGCGCTCGGGCTGATCGTCAGCCGTCGCGACGCGCAGGTCGGCCAAGAGCCGGCGTAGCTGCCGCCGCGGCGATCGTCGCTCACGACCCAGGGGGCAACCGCGCGAGGATCGCCTCGGCCATGCGCCGGTTCGCCTCGTCGACCATCTCGCCGTCCAGCCTCGCGACGCCTGCGACGCCGAGGATCCGGCGCGCACGCTCGACCTCGGCGGGCGTCGGCGCGTAAACCTCGTTGCAGATCTCGACCTGCGCCGGGTGGATGCACCACTTGCCGTCGTAGCCGAATGCGCGCGAGCGCAGCGCCGAGGCGCGCAGCCCTGCCTCGTCGCCAAGCACGACGAACGGCCCATCGACCGCGGCGAGCCCAAACGCGCGCGCCGCCACGACGACCCGCGCGAGCGCGTACTCGACGTGGGCGCCCTCGCCGATCGTCAGCTCGGGAACGCCAAGGGAGGCGGCCAGATCACCGGGGCCGAGCACGAGCGCCTCGAGGCCGGGCGCGGCGGCGATCCGCTCGCATTCGACGAGCCCGCGCGCCGTCTCGATCTGCGCCTCGGCCGGCACGGGCAGGCCTGCGAGCTCATCGGGCGACTCGACCTTCGGCAGCACGACCACGTCGGGACGCGCCGCGCGGACGAGGTCGAGATCCTCGGCCGAGCCGCGGTTCACCCGCACGGCGACGGTCGCCGCGCGCCAGTCGTGGTCGCGCAGGGCGCGTGCCACTGTCTCGCGCGCGCCGTCCTTCCGCCCCGCCGCGACCGCGTCTTCGAGGTCGAGGATCACCTCGTCGACGGCGAGCGCGGCGGCCTTCGCCAGCTTGCGTTCGTCGTCGCCCGGGACGGTCAGGCACGACCGGCGGCGGCGCACGGACATGTGACAAAGCTAACGAATTCCGAACCGTCACGAAACGAAAGCCGCAAACTCCGGCCCGATGATGGGGACATGCGCTACCTCGCAGCTTCGGTCGGGCTCCTCACGACACTCGTCCTGATCGCCCCCTTCCACTAACGTCGCACGGTGCACGCGGCTCCCGTCCTGCGTGGCGGTCGGGTCGCGCGGGCGGTCTGGCTCGTCGCCGGTCTCTTTCTCTGCGCCTGCGGCATCGTCGCGTTCCTCGAGTCGCGGCTCGGCCTGCCGCCGTGGGACGTGCTGCACCAGGGCATCGCGAACCACACACCGCTCTCGTTCGGCCTCGCCAACGAGGCGGTCGGGGTGATCGTCCTCTTCGTCGCGTGGCTCCTTGGTTCCAGGCCGGGCCCGGGGACCGTTGCGAACGCCGTCCTGATCGGGCTCTTCATCGTCTTCGTGCAACCGCTCGGCTTCGTCCAGCACCTCGCGACGTGGCCGCTCCTCGCACGCGCCGCGTTGCTCGCGGCCGGTCTCGTCTGCTTCGGCGTCGGCACCGCGCTCTACATCGGCGCGGCGTACGGGGCGGGCCCACGCGACTCGCTGATGCTCGTCGGTTCGCTCCGCACGCACGTGCGCATCGGGTTCGTGCGCGCGGGGATCGAGGGGACGGCCCTTGTTGCAGGGTTTGCATTGGGCGGCCGTGCCGGGATCGGTACGTTGGCGTTTGCGGTGCTGATCGGCCCGTCCGTCGAAGGATCGTTCTGGCTGATCTCACGCACGCGACTCGTGACATGAGGTTGGCACGATGGCGAAGCTGCTGCCGTAGGATCGTTCTCGTGAAGGGCCTGATCTGCGCAGGCGGCACCGCGACCCGGCTCGAGGAGCTGACGCGTGTCACGAACAAGCACCTGCTGCCGGTCGGGCGCTGGCCGATGGTCTATTACCCCCTCCAGCTGCTGCAGCGGCTCGGCGTGCGCGAGGTGCTGCTCGTCACCGGCCAGCACCACGCGGGACAGTTCATCGACCTGCTCGGCAACGGTCACGTTCGCTCGCGCATGGGCGACGAGCCGCTCTTCGACCTCGACCTCTCGTACAAGGTCCAGGTCGAGGCCGGAGGGATCGCGCAGGTGGTCGGCATGGCGCGCGACTTTGCCGCCGGTGAGAAGCTCGTCGTGTGCCTCGGCGACAACATCTTCGAGCATGCACACGCCGACGCCGTGGAGTCGTGGGGCGACGGCGCGCTGGTGTTCGTCAAGGAAGTGCCGGACCCCGAGAACTTCGGCGTCGTCGTGTACGACGACGCGATGAACGTCACCGACATCGTCGAGAAGGCCGGGCGCGTCGACACGCGGTACGACGCGCCGCCGTCGAATGACGCGGTCGTCGGCCTGTACTGCTACCCGCCCGACGTGTTCGAGATCATCGACGGGCTCGCACCGTCGAGCCGCGGCGAGCTCGAGATCACCGACGTCAACCGCGTCTATGCGCAGCGCGGCGACCTCGAGGTCCGCCGCGTCGAGGGCTGGTGGCACGACGGTGGCAAGCACTGGGCCGACCTCGCCGACGTCGGCCGGCTGATCGAGGAGACGGGAGCGAACAAGTAGTGGTCACGCGCGTCCCGCTTTCGCGCCACGAGGACGAGCGCGGCTGGTTCCAGGAGCTGATGCGTGCGAGCGCGCTGCCGAAGCCGATCCGCCAGGCGAATCTCGCGCGCTCGCGGCAGGGCGTGATTCGCGCGCTGCACTACCACGAGCGCGGCCAGGACGACCTCTTCGTCTGCCTCGATGGCATGGTGCGCATCGTCGTCCTGAACCGCGAGACGGGCGAGACATTCACGGAGGACATCGGCGACGACAATCCCGTAGCGATCTATGTCGAAGGGCGCAATGCGCACGGCTACGAAGCGCTCACGGACTGTCTCTTCTGTTACTTCGTCACCGAGGAGTACGACCCGGACCGCCCCGACGAGCACGGTGTCGCGTGGAACGATCCGCGCGTCGTCGACCTGTGGAGCACCCGATCGCCGATCTTGTCGGAGCGGGACCAGCGCGCCGCGCTGTGATCACGGGCGCGGGTGGCCAGCTCGGCCACGCGCTCGCCGAGGCGTTCCCGGACGCGCGGGCGCTGACGCGCGCCGACTGGGACGTCACGTTCCCGCCGCCGGCGGCGCTCGAGGCCGACCTCGTT
>PLDP01000154.1 GCA_003136795.1 Actinomycetota bacterium | reverse complement strand
AGCAGCGTGCTCGTCATGTTCGGGAGGATGTGGCGGAAGATGATCGTGAAGTCGTTCGCGCCGTTCGCGATCGCGGCCGGGACGAAATCCTCCTCGCGCAGCGACAGCGTCTCGCCGCGCGCGATCCGAATCAGCCCCGGCATCGCGGCGATGCCGAGTGCGAGCGTCGCGTTCTTCAGCGACGGCCCGAGGATCGCCGCGAGGCCGACGGCGAGGATGATGAACGGGAACGCGAGCAGGACGTCGGTGATACGCGCGATCACGGTGTCGACCCAGCCGCGGTAGTAGCCGGCGATCATCCCGATCGGGACCGCGACTATCATCGCGAGCAGCGTCGCGAGAAAGCCCGCCTGCATCGAGGCGCGTGCGCCCCAGATCAGGCGCGACAGCTCGTCGCGGCCGAGCTCGTCCGTTCCGAGCAGGTGCTTCGAGGACGAGTGAGCGAGCAGCGAGTTGAAGTCGGTCGCCCCGGCGCCGTACGGCGCGACCCACGGCGCGAGCGCCGCGACGACGACGAACACGACGACGACCACGAGCCCGGCGACTGCCATCGGCCGGCGCAGGAACCGCTTGCGCAGGAGCACGCGCCGCCGCGCGCGCACACTCGTCAGCGCCGTCGCGTCGACGACGCTCACGAGCGCGCTCCCGCTGCGCGGATCCTCGGGTTGAGGAGCGAGTACACGACGTCCACGGCCAGGTTGACGACCACGTACCCCGCTGCGGCCACGAGCACCACACCCTGGATCAGCGTGTAGTCGCGCTGGTTCACCGCTTCGACGGTCAGCTCGCCGAAGCCGGCGATGCCGAAGATCGTCTCGACGATGACCACGCCGGAGATCAACCCGCCGAGCTGCAGCCCGATCACGGTCGAGACGGTGATCAGGCTGTTTCGAAGCGCGTGCCGCCAGATGACGGAGCGCTCGCTCAAGCCCTTGGCGCGTGCGGTGCGCACGTAATCGGCGCTGAGAGTGGTCAGCATCGACGAGCGCATCTGGCGCATCAGGATCGCGGCGAGCCCCGATGCGAGCACGACGCACGGCATCAGCATGTGCTCGAGGTTCGCCACCGGGTCGTGGATCGTCACGTACCCGCTCGCCGGCAGCCAGTGCAGGTCGACCGCGAACCAGACGATGAACAGGAGGCCGAGCCAGAAGTGCGGGACCGAAAGCCCGACGAGCGCGGTCGCAGTGACGGCGTAGTCGCTCGGCTTGCCGCGCCGGGTCGCAGCGATCACCCCCGCCGGGATGCCGATCACGGTGGCGAGCAGCATGCTCAGGAACGCGAGCTCAAGGCTGATCGGCAGTCGCGTGACGATCGTGTGGGCGACCGGGAGGTCGCGCTGGTCGGTGCCGAGGTCACCGTGCACCGCGAGCCAGATCCAGTGGACGTATTGCACGGGCAGCGGCCGGTCGAGCAGGTACTTGTGACGTACGGCCGCGAGGACCGAGGGGTCGCGGTTCTCGGCGCCGAGTGCGATCGCCGGGTCGCCCGGGATCGCGCGCACGCCGAGGAACACGAGGACGCTCGCGAGCAGCAGCACGACGAGGGCGGCTCCCACCTTGCGAAGGAGAAAGCCGCCCATCGTCGTTCGCTGCCTTACTTGAACTGCGCGAAGGCGACGCGCAGCAGCGTGTCCGGGTACATCTTCACGCCGGTCAACTGCTTCGAGACACCGGCGCGCGTGACCGGGTAGTAGAGGTAGATCAACGGCCGGTCGTTCTCGATGATCTGCTCGGCGACGTGGTACAGCGTCATCCGCGACTTCGCCGTCGCAGACTTGCGCGCGTTGTTCAGCACGTAGTCGAGCCGGTTGTTCGAGTAGCCGCTGCCGTTCTCAGAGCCACTCGTCTCGGCGAACGCGTAGATGTTGCCGTCCGGGTCGATGCGACCCGACCAGCCGATCAGGTACGTGTCGAACGTACCGGCTTCCTCCTTGTCGAGCGACGTCACGAAGTCCGTCGACTGGATGTTGACGGTGATCCCCACTGCGTGCTCCTCCGCCTGGATGAACTGCGCGAGACGGAGGGTCGCAGTGGCGGTCGGAACCATCAGGCTGACGGTCGGGTTCGAGATCCCGGACGCCGCGACGAGCTTCTTCGCGTCGGCCGGGTCGTAAGGCGTGCACTTGATCGTCTTGTCGAAGTACGCGCTCGACGGCGAGATCGGGGTGCAGCCGGGATCGACGGTGCCGCCGAAGACGACCTTGTTCATCGTCTGGCGGTTGATCGCCTCCTCGAACGCCTTGCGCAGGCTCGAGCTCTTCGCCATGTCGGTGCCGACGGTCGAGTACGGCAGCTTGTCGATGCCGTTCTTGTTGCCGATGTTGATCGTGAAGCCCTGGTAGCCGAGCGAGGTCTGCTTGATGATGCCGAGCGACGAGTCCTGCTCGATCCCCTGCAGCTGGGTCGAGTCGATCCCGTCGAGCGCCTGCTGGTCGCCCGCCTTGAGCGCGGCGGCCGCAGCGGCGGTGTCGTTGTCGACCTTGAACACGATCTTGTCGAGATGGACGTCCTTCTTGTCGTAGTAGTACGGCGACTTGACGACGGTGATGCTGTCGCCCGCGACGCGGTTCGAGTACATGAACGGGCCGACGCAGATCGGGTCCTGCGCGAAGTTCGCCCCGAGTTTCGCGAGCTGCTTCGGCGACATGATCATCCCCGCGCGGTCGGCGAGCTGCGCCGTGAGTGGCGAGTACGCCGACTTGAGCTGGATGACGACCGTGTAGCTCCCTTTCGCAGTCACGGTCGAGATCGGTGAGATCTCGCTCAAGCGCGCCGAGCCCTTCAGGGTCAGGTCGCGGTTCAGCGTCGTGACGACGGCGGCCGCGTTGAACGGCGTGCCGTCGTTGAACGTGATCCCCTTGCGCAGCGGGATCATGTAGGTGAGCTTGTTCTTCGAGATCGTCGGGAGCGCCGAGGCGAGCTGCGGCACGATCTGCGCCTTGGCGTTCAGGTCGTAGAGCTTCTGGCAAAACGTGAGGAAGACCTCACGACCCGAGAACGTGCGCGCGAGCGTCGGATCGAGGGCGTCCGGCTCGCCGGCGGTCATGCCGACGACGAGCGTTCCCCCGTTCTTTGCCGCAGTCCGGTGGATGCCGATCGCTGCTGCGGCAGCGGCGGCGGACACCAGGGTGACCGCGGCACCCACGAGGAGCGCTGTCCGGAAGCGAGTGCGGTTCATCGCAGTGCGTCCTTTCGACGACGGAGATTGCCGGGACGTGGGGGGCGGNNGGGCGGAGTCGGGACCATATGTTGGATCCACTTTCTGGTCAAGTGGATACGGATCGGCTAGGCTCGCCACACCGATGCGCGCACTCGAGGCCTCTTCCGGTGCCGCCCGGGCGCGTTCCGGGCTCCTTCGCCTCGACCGCGAGCTGATCGTGATCGGCATCCTCGGCGGCCTCCTCTCCGGCTTGCTCGGGGTCGGCGGCGGGATCGTGATGGTGCCGCTGCTCGTGCTCTGGGCCCGCTACGGCCAGCGCGAGGCACACGCCGCCTCGCTCGGCGCGATCATCCCGATCAGCATCGCCGGCATTGCGACCTACGGGATCGCGGGCCAGGTGAAGGTCGGGCCTGCGATCGCGCTCGCTGTCGGGTCGGTATTCGGCGCGCGGGTTGGTGCCGGCCTGCTCGTAGGGATCGACGAGCGGCTCCTGAAGATCGTCTTTGGACTCTTCCTCGTGGGCGTCGCCGTCCTGCTGACCACGCACCGATGAGCGGCGTCACTCTCTACGTCGCGCTCGTCGCGTTCGGCGCGCTCGCAGGCGTCGCCTCAGGGCTCCTCGGTGTCGGCGGCGGGACGCTGATGGTGCCGTTCCTCACGCTCGCCGCCGGACTCTCACAGCACGCCGCGGAGGCGACGTCGCTGCTCGTGATCCTGCCGACCGCGGTCGTGGGGACGCTCACCCTGCACCGGCGGCGCATCGGCGACGCGGGGCTCGCGCTCCGGTTCGGCGTCGTCGGCGCCATCGCCGCGGTCGGGGGTGCGCTGCTCGCGCTCGCGCTGCCTGCGGCCACGCTCCGCATCGTCTTCGCCGCGTTCGTCGGGTGCGTCGGCCTGAAGCTGATCTACGACGGCCGGCGGTCACCGGAGCAGCCCGCATGACGGAGGTCATGGAGGGGCAGCGTGCGCTCGTCGACAAGCTCGCGGCGACGTTGCAGGCCCGTATGCTGAGCGGCCAGCTCGTGTCGGGCACACGGTTGCGCCAGGCGGCCCTCGCCGAAGAGTTCGGCGTCAGCCGCACACCCGTTCGCGAGGCGTTGCGCAAGCTGCAGGCGGAGGGGCTCATCGAGCTGCGCCCGCGTCGAGGCGCGCTCGTGTGCGCGCCCTCGCCGCGCGAGATCCGCGACGCGTATGAGGTGCGCGCGGAGCTGGAAGGTCTCGCCGCGGGGCTCGCTGCCCGGCGCATCCAGCAACAGCAGCTCGACGCTCTGCACGATGCGCAGGCGGAGTTCCGCGAGGCGCTCGAGCGCATGATCGAGCTGCGCTCGACGCCCGGCACCGCCTTCGATCCGGGAGTCGAGACGGAGCGCTGGGTGCACGCGAACGACGGCTTTCACCAGGCCGTGCAGACTGCCGCCGCGAACGCCGTGCTCGTCCGCACGCTCCTGCACCTGCACCGCAGCTTCCCGCGCGACCTGACGCGGACGGTGCTGAGCGAGAGCGTGGCCCTGCTCGCCGACAACGTGCACGAGCACGAGGCGATCCTCGATGCGATCGAGCGCCGGGACGCGACCGAGGCGCGGGCGCTGATGGTCGAGCACGTGCGCCACTCGGGAGCGCTCGTGACGGTGCGGCTCGAACAGCGCGTCTGACTGCCGCTACGTCGGAGCGTCGCGCTCGCCGGGGTAGCGCGCCAGCATCGGCGGCTGTGGAGACACTCGGCGCTCGGGCGTCAGATCGATCAGATGCCCCCTCGCCTTGTGGTTCACACCGAGCAAAAGGCTTCCGCGAGGGCCGGTGTGTGGGCCGGTCCGTGGGCCGCTGTGGGGGCC
>PLDP01000157.1 GCA_003136795.1 Actinomycetota bacterium | reverse complement strand
TCGCCGAGGCGCTCTCCTACCGCACGCCGGCGGAGCTGACCCAATGAGCGAGTTGGCCACGGTCGTCTTCGCCGCCCAGTCGGGGTCGCATCTGCTCGATGCGCCACGAACCGCCCGGTTCGCCGCGTTCCTGCGCGGCTTCGACGAGGCCTCGTATCGGCACGACCTTGCGCGCCGGGGCTTTCGCTGGATCCCACGAGGCGATCCGGCGTTCCCGCCGCGGCTGCGATCGATTCACGATCCGCCGCCCGGGGTCTTCGTGCGCGGTGACGCGCCGCTCGACCTGCTCGAGCGGCCGTCGGTTGCCGTGGTCGGTGCACGGGCGTGCTCGTCGTACGGCTCGTCCGTTGCGACGTCGCTCGCACGCGAGCTCGCTGCGGCAGGCGTGGTGGTCGTGTCGGGTCTGGCCCGCGGCATCGATGCGGCCGCGCATCGGGGCGCGCTCGAGGCAGGGACGACGGTCGCGGTGCTCGGCTGCGGGATCGACCGCGACTATCCGCGGGCACATGCCGGGCTCGCGGCGCAGGTCGCAGCCACCGGCTTGATCGTGTCCGAGTATCCGCCCGGTGTCGAACCTGCGCCGTGGCGGTTTCCGGCGCGCAACCGCATCGTCGCCGGGCTCGCCGCGGCCACGGTCGTCGTCGAGGCGCGCGAGCGCAGCGGCGCGTTGATCACGGCCGACCTGGCGCTCGACGAAGGGCGCGAGGTGCTCGCAGTCCCGGGCGAGATCACATCGCAGCTCTCGAAGGGGACGAACGCGCTCTTGCGCCTCGGCGCAACGCCGGTCACCTGTGCGGCCGACGTGCTCGGCGCGATCGGGGTCGAGCCTGCCCCACCGCCGGAGCCGCCGGCGCTCGCCGGGCCTGTCGCGCGTGTTCGCGCCGTCGTTGCCGATGCGCCGGTCGCGGCCGACGAGCTGATCCGCCGCACGGGGCTGGGCGCGGGCGAGCTCGCCGCTGCGCTCGCCGAGCTCGAGCTGCTCGGTCTCGTCACGCAGGCGGACGGGCTGTACCGGGACGCGGGGAACTTCTCAGGGGGCTGACGGTTCGACGCTTCCGTACGCCACGGTGAAACCGTTCGAGGTCAGCGTCGACGGAGTGGAAACCGGAGCTCCGTTCTGGATCATCGTGCACCGCGTCACCGACACCTGGGTGCCGGTCAGGCGAAGTGAAGTGAACGTGACATCCGGCGTGTAGTCGCCGAGGGTTAGGGTTGCCATCGACGTCAGATCTGTCGGTGCCTCGACGATCCACTCCACCGATTGCGCCAGACCGTTGAAGGCCTGACTGATGACGAATTGACCGGCGGTCGTGTTGTCGACGATCGAGATGTTCCAGAGACCGGGGCTTGCCTCTGCGATCGTGACGGTGACGGAGTCGCCGGACCGGACCGGGAGAAACACGCGCGTCTCCGGCGCGGGCAGGATTTCCCACCACGCGTGGATGTCGACTTGATTCGTGACCGGATTGAGTGTCTCGGCTACTCCGGCCTGGATGAGGTTCGGATCGCTCTCCGAGGCGCCCCCGATCCCGACCCATTCAGCAGTCTTTTCAGTCACGGGAGCGGAATAGAGGTTGGGGACGTTGAATGTGCCGGTAACCGTGGTGTACGGCCCACCGAAGCCGATGTAACCCGACCAGTTGCTGCTCGCGATGTCACTTGGCGTTGGTGGCGATGCTGGCGCGATGACGGTGATCGAGAGAGCTGCTGTGGCCGTCTGCGTCGGCGTACTTGCGTCGGTTGCCTCGAGAGTGAACGCCGCCGCGCCGGCCGAGGTGGGGGTTCCCGAGACCACACCGGCGGGTGAGAGGCTCAACCCACTCGGGAGGGCGCCGGAGGCCACGGACCAGACGTAGGGACTCGTTCCTCCGGAAGCAGTAACCGTCGCCGCGTACGAGACCTCCTCGACTGCATTTGGCAGCGCAGTCGTCGTGATCAGCAATGACGGCACCGCTGGCGCTGGAGCTGGAGCTGGAGCTGGAGCTGGAGCTGGAGCTGGAGGGACGATGACAGCGGCGGCCTCAATGACAGAGCCCTGAGCCTCGTCACTTCGACCACGCACGTCGGTCACGCGGACGTAGTAGTGCAGGGTTATGACCGTCGCGCGGGCGTTACGCGGGACACGGACGGTCGAGCTGGCGGATCCGGATGCGCAGGGCCGCGTTGCGAGTCGGACGACTGACGCGAACGCGGCACGTTGGCCGAGGAAAACGCACGTCCTTCCGCTGCGGACATGCGTACGTATGACCACCGTTCCGCCGGCCGCCCCGAGGCGCTTGGGAGATGCGGTCACCGAGAGAACTTTTGGAGCCGCGTGTTCGGCCGCGTGCGCAGCTCCGGCGCTCCAGCCGAGTGCGAGTGCGAAGACAACCACTCCTCCGCAGAGGAGGCGTCCTGGAAATACCCGGCCGGCCATTGACTAGAGACAGCCTCGCAGGTCTTGCGCTGCGTGGCGCCACCCGGAGAGGTGATATCGCCGCGGCCTATCCGTAGTGCACGACCTCGCAGTTGCTGAGACGGTCGATGCGGTCGGCGACGACGGTGTCGCGGCCGGCGCCGCAGTCGATCGTCTCGCGGTGGCCGTCGCGGGCGTCGATGTGGTCGTTGCCGGCGCGGGCCCAGACGGAGCGCGCGGGCGGCCGGACGATGATCCGATCGTTGCCGATCGTGCCGACAAGGTCGTAGTTCCAGACTTTGAACACCGTGAAGGCGGCGTTCGAGCTCGGGTCGGAGTCGCTGCCCGCCGAGAGGACGGTCGCGCCGACGTAGAAGATTGCCGGCCGGCGCCGAACGACGTCGACCTTCAGCACCCGGACGGCGCCGGGCGCAAGCGGGTCGAGGTTGCACACGAGGTTCGGCCCCCCGCTCGTGCACGACGGCAGCGGCGGCGCCAGCCGCGCGCGGTCGACGCGAAGGCGCATCAGCAGACGCACGCCGGTCGCGGTGTCCGTGCCGTCGTTCTCGACCGTGACGTCGAGCCGCGCCGGCCCGAGCAGGCCCACGTCCGCGCGCTGCGGCACGACGCGGACACGCAGGTCGACGCACGAGAGCGGCGGTGTCGTCGGGTCGGCGCCGGGCCGCCACTGCTCCTGGTCGAGTTCGGTGCCGGCCTTGACGAACGGGTGCTCGCAGGTCCCGTCGGCGTTCATCACGTACGTGCCGCCCCCCGCCGAGCGCGTGAAGAAGAGCTGCTTCCCGTCCGGCCACCAGACCGGGAGGGAGCTGAGGTCGAACGGATACCCGTCGATCGTGCCGCCGGGCCCTCCGAGCGGCCCGGTCAACCGCCGCTCGCCCGCGCCGTCGGCGCCGACGGTGTAGATCGAGTTCAGGTCGTAGCCGCAGCTCCCGTGGAAGATCTGGACGCAGTGGTAGCGGGTGAACGCGATCCGCGTTCCGTCGGGGGACCAGATGGCCCCCGTGGCGCCGTTTCGCGCCACCGTCCGGCGGCCGCTTCCGTCCGCGTTGACGACATCGATCCCGTTTCCAGTGTCGATTGCGATGCGCGTCCCGTCCGGCGACCAGGCCATCTCGTATCCCGCGGTCTGATAGAGGACGCGGCCGCTCGCGGCGTCGACGACGCCGACAATCTTGCCGCTCAGCCAGCCTGCGAGCCGCGTGCCGTCGGGCGACCACGCCGGCGCGGCGCCGCCGCTCGCGACTCGGGTCAGGGTCGAGCCGTTGGCGGAGAGGACGTCGATGTTCCCGGCGGCGTCGGGATAGACGAGCGCCGAGCCGTTCGGCGCCCAGGAGTAGTCGTCGCCGAGCCGCATCCCCGGCTTCCCCGCCGTCAGCTCGACCGGGTTCCCGCCGTGCTCGTCCGCGAGCANNGGGCGAGGTGGGCCGCCCTCACGGTCGTCTCGGGATTGCGCGGTCGGGCATCTCGAACGAGAGACAGCTTGGCAGGTTTCGCGCCGACGTAGTCTCTGCCGTCGTGAGCACAACGGCATATTGGCTCGACGAGCCCCGTGAGCCGCTGCCGCGGCGCCG
>PLDP01000008.1 GCA_003136795.1 Actinomycetota bacterium | reverse complement strand
GGCGCACCTGGGATCGAACCAGCTTGGTCGCTACGACCTAGTCGGACCGTACAGGACCTGAGCCAAATGTGTCGGCAGCGAGAGGACGTTGGGCGACCGCATACGACCTCGTGTGCGCGTCGAACCTGACACGGAATCTGACACGGAGGCGCACTGTCGCGCGTCGCGCGCCTCCTCCGAAAGGAGATCGCCGTTCTGTGTCAGATGCGACTCGAACGCGTGCTTCTCTTCCGGGTTGGTTTTGAAGACCCGCTGGGGCACCGGCCCCGCCGCTCCGAGACATGGATCGCGGCGCGCTACTGCTCGTCAGCGCCCGGCTCGCCACCCGTTCGTTCAACGCCTACCAGCACTCCATCTGAGGGATCGTCATCGCGGTCAGAACTCGCGTGGCGAGGGTGAAGGGCATGGGCTAGCGCCGATTTGCCGAGTCCGGCATTGCCCGACGCAGCCGATGGCACCGGCCGGCGAGACGCCCGCGTGTGGCCGGCCTCTGGCTCGGCGGGACGCCTCGAGACTGGGCTTAGTCGACTCGTAGGCGTTCTTCATCATCCGCTTAGGAGGCGCGGGTTGTCTTATGTCCATGAGCGTCATCACAGACATAGCCGGCCGCATTCCGCGTGCCGTCGTTCCGGCAATCCGGACGACAAACATCATCTTGGCGGCCCTTGTTGCCGCGCTTGGCGTCGGTGTGTACTTCGCCCTGCACACCACCGCGGCGTCGACGAAGGCGACGCCGACGACGTCAGCGGTCGCCCGCGGGGTGGTGCTGGCGTCTGTGTCGGCGTCGGGAAACGTCCAAGCCGCTTCCGACCTGTCGGTCGGCTTCTTGACCTCAGGCCAGGTCGTCTCGGTGAACGTCAAGCCGGGTGAGCGGGTATCGAAGGGTCAGGTAATCGGCCGCCTCGATGCGACCAGCGCTCAGGCATCCGTGGACCAGGCTGTGGCGTCGTTGGCCACCGCGAAGGCCACTCTGGCGCAGGCCGAATCTGGGGAGACGGCGCAGCAGCGGCAGGCTGATGCGGTGTCGGTGAAACAGGCACGGGCGTCGATCGGACAGGCGCAGACGTCAGTGCGGACGGCGCGCGCCCAACTCCGCCTTGACGAAGCGACGACCAAGCAGAGCATCGCGACGGCGGCGAAGTCAGTGGCACTGTCGCAGAACCGGACGCAACTGAAGACCGATCGGGGTGGCCTGGCGGGCGCGGTTGCGAATCTGAAGGCCGACACGCTGAAGCTGACGGTGAACGGGACGACCTACGCGACTGCCGACGAAGCGGTGAGCGCATGGAACAACATCGTCAACCAGGACAAGACGACGCAGCAAGTGCAGACGCAGACGAACTACGACCTGCAGGCGCAACAGACGACCGACCAGCAGCAGCTCTCCGCCGATCAGGCCTCGCAGAAAGCCGCTTCGACGTCCCAACAGTCGTACTGGCAGAACAAGGTCAACGCCGATCAGGACGCGGTCAACTACGACGCGCGGCGGCTGCAGGATCAGGCGAAGCTGATGAACGCGACGCAGTATCAGCTTTCGCAGGACCAAGCGACGCAGCAGACGATGCAGACGCTGCAGACGACGCTGAGCCAGGACCAGACGTCGGTCACGACCTATGAGGCGAAGGTGGTCTCCGATCGCAACCAGATCGCATCGACGGAGGCGTCGGTGAAGAGCCAGGTTCAGACGGCCCGCTCGACACGTACCTCGACGCTTGCCAAGGACCGGCAATCGATCGTCACGGCCGCCCAGCAGCTCGCGTCGGCGAAGCTGTCGCTGCAGTCGACGCTGGCGAACAACGCGACCAAGTCGACGACGACGCCGGCGACTCTGGCACAGGACAAGGCTGGTGTCTTGCAGGCCCAGGTCTCGCTGGAGACTGCCCGCCGCACGTTGGCGCAGACGGTGCTCCGCGCCCCGGCGGCCGGAACGGTCGCAGAGGTCAACGGCACCGTCGGCCAAAGCGTCACGGGTGGTGGAACGAGCACCATCGCGGCCTCGAGTAGCTCGAGCTCCTCGGCCACCGGGTCGACGTCGAGCTCTACGGGCTCCAGCTCAGGGTTCGTCCAGCTGATCAACCTGACGGGTCTCGAGGTGACCGCGTCCTTCAGTGAGGGCGACGCCGCGAAGATTCAGCTCGGCCAGGCGGGGACAGTGACGGTCTCCGCGTTGCCCAACACGGAGCTCGCTGCTCACGTCGTTGCGATCGACGTCTCCGGCACCACCTCCTCGGGCGTCGTCCAATACACGGTCACGATGGCTCTCGACCGCACGACCTCGGGCCTCAAGCCCGGAATGTCGGCCAACGCCACGGTGACGACCGGCGAGCGAGACAATGTTCTGAACGTTCCGAACGCCGCCGTCACCGGAAGCGGTACGAACGCCACCGTCAAGGTGCTCCAGAACGGCGTCCAACGGACTGTCAATGTCGTCGCCAGCCTGAAGGGCGACTCGACGACCGAGATCCAGAGCGGGCTCGTCGCCGGACAACGGGTTGTGACCTCGAGCGGCGTCGTGTCCACGACCGGAGCCAGCAGCAGCACACCCGGCGGACTGACGGGCCGCGGTGGCGGCTTCGGTGGCGGAGGGTTCCCCGGTGGGGGGATCCCCGGTGGCTGATCGGGTTCTCGAGCCCGGAGCCGACGAGTCGGACCCCTCGGCGGGGCCCGACTCGAGCCCGGAGCACCCGTTGATGGTGCTCACGGGCGTCTCGAAGATCTACGGCGTCGGGGAGATCGCTGTCCATGCCCTGCGGGAGGTCGACTTCAAGCTCGAGCTAGGCGACTATCTGGCGATCATCGGCAGCTCCGGGAGCGGCAAGTCGACGCTGATGAACATCATCGGCTGCCTCGACCAGCCGACCCATGGCTCGTACTGGCTCGACGGCATCGACGTCGGGTCGCTCGACGACTACGAGCTCTCCTACATCCGCAATCGTCAGATCGGGCTCATCTTTCAAAGCTTCAACCTGATTCCGCGCACCACGGTGGCGCGGAACGTCGAGTTGCCGTTGATCTACGCGCGCCTCCCGAAGGCCGAGCGCCGCGAACGGGCGCGGGCCGCGATCGAGGCGGTCGGGCTCGGCAACCGCGGTAGCCACGTCCCGTCGGAGCTCTCCGGCGGGCAGCAGCAACGTGCTGCGATCGCGCGGGCGATCGTCACCGAGCCGGCGATCATCCTCGCCGACGAGCCGACCGGGAACCTTGACACGGCCTCGACCCGCGACGTCCTGGAGATCTTCTTTCGGCTGAACGCCGCCGGGCGGACGATCGTGATGATCACGCACGAGCCCGACGTCGCGGCTCACGCCAAGCGGGTGATCCAAGTCGCCGACGGCCAGATCGTCGCCGACATGCGCCAAGCCCCTGTTGCCGGGCCGCCGCCGGCGCCTGAGTCAGTGTCTCCGGAGCATCTCCAGGTCGCGCATACATGAGTATCTTCGAGTCGGTCCGGATGGCTGTGCACGGGGTGCTCGCGAACCGGCTGCGTTCGTTCTTGACGCTGCTCGGCATTTCGATCGGTGTCGCCTCGGTGATCATCCTGGTCGCTGTCGGTCGTGGCTCGGCCTCGGCTGTCCAGAAGCAGATCGAGGGCCTCGGCACCAACCTGCTGACGATTCAGGCGGGCGGGGGCGGTTTCGGTCGTCGCGCCTCGAGCTCGATCAGGTTCACGTTCATGACGACCAAGGACGTCAAGGCGCTCCAGGACAAGACCGCCGCTCCGGACATCAAGTCGGCGACCCCGGTGGTCAGCGCGAGCTCTGTGACGGCAAGCCGCGACGTCGCAACCGTGACGCCGGACACCGTCGCCGGTACCACCCCCTCCTACCAGGAGGCGCGCAAAGCCGACATCAGTGAGGGAACCTTCATCACCGCGGCCGACGTGACGGGCCACGCGCGAGTCGTCGTCATCGGCACAACTATTTCGCAGGACCTGTTCGGGAGCAGCGACCCGATTGGGCAGACCATCAAGCTGAACGGCGCCAACTACACCGTCGAAGGGCTGCTCAAGTCGAAAGGCTCAAACGGCTTCCAGGATCAAGACAGCATCGTTCTGCTGCCGCTGACGACGGCGCAAGATTTCCTCGTCGGCCACAGCGGCCAGCTCAACCAGATCCTCGTCGTCGCAACTTCGCCCGGCACGGTCGACGCAGCCGAATCGGAGGCGACGGCGATCCTGACGCCGAACCACTCCAACAGCGACGGCTCTGCCGCGTTCTCGGTCCTCAATCAAGCGTCGCTCTTGCAGACAACCAGCGCCAGCACACATACGTTCACGGTCCTGTTGGCCGCGGTCGCGGCAATCTCGCTGTTCGTCGGCGGAATCGGCGTCATGAACATCATGCTGGTGTCCGTCACGGAGCGCACCCGTGAGATCGGGATCCGCAAAGCGATCGGCGCCCGGAAGGCGGACGTCCTCGGCCAGTTCATGACCGAGGCAGGGCTGCTCTCGGTCCTCGGCGGTATCGCCGGCGTCGCCGCCGGCTTCGTCGGCGGACAGTTCAAGATCGTCGGCGTCCAGCCGGTGATCCAGGCCTACTCGGTCGCTCTCGCGCTCGGTGTCGGCGTTGCCGTCGGTCTCTTCTTCGGCATCTATCCCGCCAACCGCGCCGCCTCGCTGCGACCCATCGACGCCCTTCACTACGAGTAGGAGATTCCCACCATGACTGCGACACATTCAGAAGCGGCAACACTCCACGACGGACTCGCCGCCGAGCTGGTGAAACGGCGGCGCAAGAAACTGCCGGCGCTGACCGTTGCGCTGGCGCTGGCTGCGGCGATCGCCGCCGGCGCGATCCTCGGGGTCGAGGCCCAGAAACACTGGGGCAGCTCAACGTCAGCAACTTCGACCAGGGGCTTCCCGAGCGGCTTCCCCGGCGCAGGCGGCGGCTCGGCGTCTGGCTCGGGCTTTCCGTCCGGCGCCGGCTTCGGGGCAGCGGGCTTCGCCGCCGGCGGCACGAGCGGAACAGTCACGTTGATCAAGGGCTCGACCCTCTATGTGACCGACACCAGCGGCAACACCGTTCTCGTCCACACCAGCGCGACCTCGCGCGTCTCGAAAACCGTTGCCGGAACGGTCAAGTCCGTCCACCCCGGCGACAGCGTGACCGTCGTCGGTACCAAGAACAAGAACGGCAGCTACAGCGCTCGCCAAGTCACGATCGGAGCGTCGAGCAATGGTTAGGGTCGGGGCGTTTGGGCCGCTGGCGGTCGGGCTGGCCGCCCTCTGCGTCGCCGCGGCCGGCTGTGGCGGCTCGGCCAAGTCGACAAGTTCGACCACTTCGACCACCTCGACGACGGCTACTCGTGCCGGGCTCGCCGCCTTCCAAAGCTGCCTCGCCCAGCACGGGGTGAAGCTCCGTGGCGGCTTCGGTAGCGGTCGGCCGCCGGCCGGTGGCCAGCGTCCTTCCGGCAGTCAGCCCCCGAGCGGGCAGCCGCCGACGGGACAGGGCGGCGCACCGGGGCTTTCGGCTGCCCAGCGCCGCGCCTTCAGCGTCTGCCAGAGCAAGCTGCCCGCCGGCCAGCGCGGCTTCGGCGGACGCCCGTCGTCGACAACGACGAACCCTGCCCTCGCCAAGTACACCGCTTGCTTGAAAAGTCACGGCGTGACGTTCGGGAAGACAAACAACCAAGCGACGTTCAAGAAAGCGTCGGCCGCGTGTGCCAAGTACGCGCCGACGGCTGGAGGATGATTGTGAGGCGTTGATGCCCGCAACGATCTTGCTCGTCGACGACGACGACGCTCTCCGCGAGACGGTGGCGCGGACGCTCGAGCTCGAGGGATATCGCGTGGAAACTGCCGCCGACGGGGTGGAAGCCCTCGCCTTCTTCGGTCTGGGGCGCCCGCCCCTCGACCTGGTCGTGCTCGACGTCCTGATGCCCAACCTCGACGGGCTGGCTGCCTGCCGGATGATCCGGCGACGCAGTGATGTGGCCATCCTGATGCTGACCGCGCGCCACGAAGTCACCAACCGCGTGACCGGCCTCGAGGCCGGTGCCGACGACTATCTCGGCAAGCCGTTTGCGGTCAAGGAACTGCTCGCCCGCCTGCGGGCCCTCCTGCGCCGCCGAGGGGTCTACGAAACGACGCTCAGCTATGACGACCTGGAGCTGGACGCGGAGGAACAGTGCGCTCGCCGTGGCGATCGGCGCATACCACTCACCGGTCTCGAGTTCGCTTTGCTCGAGTTCTTCCTGCTCAACCCACGTCGTGCGTTGGAGCGGGGAGCGATCCGTGACGCCGTCTGGGGCCACGAGGTCGAGCGAGCGTCGAACTCGTTGGACGTCTTCATCGGTGCACTGAGGCGAAAGACCGAGTTGGCAGGGGAGCCACGCCTGATCCAGACCGTCCGTGGCATCGGCTACGCCCTTCGCACGGAGGAGGCGACGTGAGTCTGCGCACCCGTGCAGCGCTCGGAACCGCCGCCTTGCTTTCGATCGGCATCGCCACCGCGCTGATCACCGCCTACTCCCTCGTTCGTCAGCAGCTCGAAGGGCAGGTCGACCGCACGCTGAGCGAGCGTGCGCACGCGATCGCCGCTGTCTCTCGCAGCCAGCCGCCGCCTGCGGCTCCGCCTCCCGCACGTTTCAAGATCCCGCCCGTCAAGTTCGGCGAGCCCGACTCGTATGTGCAGTTCGTCAGCCCCAACGGCAAGGTCACACTCATCCCCGGCGAACAAATCGTGCTGCCGGCCGAGCGCGCGATCGCGGTAGCCCGGCGGCAGCGGACGGCCAACTACTCCGACGCGACGGTCTCCGGCAAGCACCTGCGGATCTACACGGCCGCCGTCGCGAGCGGCGCCGTCGAGGTCGCGCGTCCCTTGACCGACGTCGACAACGCACTCGGCTGGATCAAGCTCGCCTTCTCCATCATCTCGGCCGGTGCCATCCTTGCTACCGCCGTCTTGGGTTGGTTCTTGTCCCGCGCCACCCTCCGACCGGTAGCCCGGCTCACCGCCGCCGCCGAGCGCATCGCCGCGACCGGCGATCTGAGTGCCGGAACCGACGAGACGCGCCCGGACGAGCTCGGCCGGCTCGCCCGCTCGTTCAACAGCATGCTGCGCGCGCTCGACCAGTCACGCAGCGCCCAGCGCCAGCTCGTGGCCGACGCCTCACACGAACTACGGACGCCGCTGACCACCGCCCGAGCGAGCCTGGAGTCGCTCGAGCTCCATCCGGACCTCGACGCGGCCGTGCGGCTCCGCTACCTCGAGACCGCCATCGCCGAGCTCAAGGAGATGACCCAGCTGATCGACGAGCTGGTCGCCCTCGCGCAAGGCGACGCCCAACCGCCCGAGAAGGAGCTCGTTCGCCTGGATGAGATCGTCGATGCGGCGATCGCGACCGCCGCCCGGCGCTCCGACCACGAGTTTCTACGGTCGCTCGAGCCGACCGAGATCTTCGGCGCCCCCAACGACCTCTCCCGCGCAGTCGGCAACCTGCTCGACAATGCCGTCAAGTGGAGCCCACCGCAGGCGGCAATCGAGGTCGACCTGAAGGACGGTGTCCTCTCTGTCCGCGACCGTGGTCCCGGCGTTGCCCCAGAGGACCAGCCACGAATCTTCGACCGCTTCTACCGTGCCGCCGCTGGGCGCACGAAGCGCGGCTCCGGGCTCGGACTGGCGATCGTCCGGCAAGCGGCAAGCGCCCACGGGGGTACCGCCGCCGTTGTCGACGCGCCGGGAGGAGGCAGCGTTTTCACCCTTGACCTTGCTGCTGCGAGGCCCAATCCGATTGGCGGTCGGCCCGGGAGAGCATGAGGCCAGCTTCCGGCCAGCGCGTTCGCTCGTGACGATAGATCGCCCAGTCGACCCGGCGTTCAGCAACTCGAACAAACGGGATGCCGACGCTACGGCGCCGCGTCGACCTGAACAAGAAGAGCCCCGTAACCAGGTGCGCTGCGAGGTGGGCGTTCTCGTCGGTGCAACAAAGGCCGAGCGTGGGACCCGACACACATCTGACACGCGCCACCCAATCCCCCGCGAAGACGGCTCTGACAACGGGTTGGTGAGGGAGGAGAGTGGGCGCACCTGGGATCGAA
>PLDP01000136.1 GCA_003136795.1 Actinomycetota bacterium | reverse complement strand
CTACTTCGTCCCTGCACCTACCAACAATTCGCATGGGCCGGCGAATCCGCCTGGGCCCTCGAACTCGCGCAGCGCCCCCTCGATCTCGGCCCAGGTGGCCGCCCGGGCGGCTTCGTCGAGGCCGGCGAGCATCTGGTGCAGCGCACCGAACGACTCCCGCTCGAGCTGTGCGCACTCGGCTGCAGTCGAGAGCCGAAGCGGCGAGGTCACGCGGTGCACCTCGACGTCCTGGAAGCCGGCGCCTTCGAGGAGCTCAGCGAGGTTCGTCGCCGAGAACACCCCCGGGAGGCCGGGCTCCGGCGGCGGCAGCTTCGCGTTTCGCTGGATGATCGAGATCGGCACCGAGAGGAACCGGTTCCTGTCGGGCTCGGAGAACACGATCACCGCGTAGCGTCCGCCCGGGCGCAATGCGTCCTTTGCCGCTGCGAGCCCGCGCAGCTTGTCCGGCAGGGACATCAGGCCAAGCCGTGAGATCGCTGCGTCGAACGAGCCGGGGTCGACGTCGAGCGCCTCGCCGTCCATCACGCGTGTCGTGAGATTGGCCACGCCGGCAGCGCGCGCCGCGGCGGCGGCCTCGTCGAGGATGTTCGACGAGAGGTCGGTCGCGAGCACGACGGCGCCGCGCCGCGCCGCTTCGACCGACTGCCCGCCCGAGCCGGCGGCGATGTCGAGCACGCGCGTTCCCTCGCCGACGTGGGCGAGGTCGAGCATCTGCTGCGTCGCCTCGTCGAGCCAGCGGTCGAAGACCGGGTCCCAGCGATGCCACGCCTTGGCCGCGTCCTGCCACTGAATGCGCGTCGTCTCCTTGTAGGCCTCCGGGTCGAAGGTCGCGGCCGCCTGTGCCGGCGCATCGACGCCTTCTGGGTTGACGCCCTCCAGCGCCCCCCTGGCTGCATCCTGCTCGGCGTCCTTCTTCGAGCGGCCCTTGCCGATGCCGACGACCTCCGCGTCGATGATCGCGGCGGCCGTGAACGAGCGGTCGTGCGGCGGGCCTTCGACCTTGACGGTCGCATAGGTGACTCCTCGGCCCGAGCGCGCGAGGCGCTCCTGCAGCTCCGTCTTGTGATCGACGAACGTCGTCAGCGCGTACTCGATGCGCGGGTCGAACGCGCCGACAATCGCCGGCTCGATCGCCTCGAAGCCATGCTCCAGATACAAGGCTGCGAGCGCGGCCTCGAGCAGCGCCGCGAGCACGTTGCGGTTCCGCGAGAGCTTGTCGGCATCGTCCGAGCCTTCACCGCGCAGCCGCTCGCCGAGCTCGAGCTCCCGTGACACGACCGCGCAGCTCGCGCGCGAGACGACATGCGAGCGCACCTTCGCCATCCGCCCCTCGGTGAACTCCGGGAAGCGGTCGTAGAGGGTGCGCGCGATCACGAGCTCGAGCACCGAGTCCCCGAGGAACTCGAGCCGCTCGTACGAGGCGGTGCGGTCGGCAGCCCACGACGAATGCGTGAAAACCGCCGCCGCCCGCTCTGCGGGGAGCTCGTCGATCAGCTCCCGCAGCGATTTCTGGGACTTACTGGTGCGAGGTGACGTAGTCGACGGCCTGCCCGACAGTCGTGATCTTCTGGGCATCCTCGTCGGAGATCTTGATCCCGAATTGATCTTCGAGCTCCATGATCAGCTCGACCAGGTCGAGCGAATCGGCGTCCAGGTCTTCCTGGAACGACGCCTCTTCGGTGATCTGATCTTCTTCGACTCCGAGCTGCTCCGTCAGAACTTCCTTGACGCGCTCGAGGACCTCTTCACGCGACGCTGCCATGTCACCTCAATATTCGTAGGGGCGAAAACCGGGCGATCATACACGGACGCGCTCGGGAAGTCGCTCGGCGAGGCGCTCGACCACGCGATGCTCGGCGCCTCGGGCGGCCAGCCGGATCGCGTTCGCGACCGCCGTGCGGCCCGAGTTGCCGTGCGCGATCACCGCAAGACCCCGCAGGCCGAGCAGGTATGCGCCGCCGTAGGTGTCCGGGTCGAGACGCTTGCGCAGCCGCCGTGCCGCCGGCCGGATCAGCAGTCCGCCGAGCTTGCCCATCGGGGTGGCCCCGATTTCTTGACGCAGTTCGGCGAGCAGCTCGGCGATCGTCCCCTCGAGCAGCTTCAACGCGATGTTGCCGGTGAAGCCGTCCGCAACGACGACGTCGGCGATGCCGCGAAGCAGGTCGCGGCTCTCGGCGTTGCCCGCGAAGTTCAGCCGATCGTCCTCACGGAGCAGCCGGTGCGTCTCGATCGTCAGCTGGTTGCCCTTCTCGTCCTCCTCACCGATCGAGAGCAGGCGCACCTCGGGCCGGTGGACGTTCAGCAGCTCCTCGCTGAAGACGGAGCCCATGTGGGCGAACTGGACGAGATGCTCGGGCCGGGCGTCGGCGTTCGCACCGGCGTCGACCAGGACGCTCGGGCCCTGCCGCGCCGGGATCGGAACGGCGATCGCCGGGCGCAGCACGCCGGGCAGCCGCCGCATGTGGAGCAGCCCCGCGGCCAGCATTGCGCCGGTGTTGCCGGCGGAGACCGCCGCGTCGGCGGCGCCGTCGGCGACGGCGCGAACGCAGGCAACGAGACTCGAGTCGGGCTTGGCGCGCACAGCCTCGGCGGGCTTGTCAGCCATCGCGATCACCTCGGTGGTCTCCACGAGCGGAAGGCCGTGGGTGTCGAGGCCCCGCGGCCCGAAGAGCGTCACGTCGATCCCGTCGGCGGCCGCCTCGAGCGCGCCGAGGATCACCTCGCCGGGAGCGTTGTCACCACCGAGTGCGTCGACGGCGACGCGCACCGGTTTATGGGACGTCGAGGCGGAGCGGTTCGACTTCGCGGCCCTTGTAGGTGCCGCAAGTCGGACACACGCGGTGCGCGCGCTTCGGTGACCCGCACTGGGGGCACGTGTTGACGCGCGGAGCCTCGAGCTTGTGCGTTGCGCGGCGCTTGTCGCGGCGCGATTTGGAGGTTTT
>PLDP01000048.1 GCA_003136795.1 Actinomycetota bacterium | reverse complement strand
GCGCGAGCGCGAGGTCGAGCGCGCCTGTCGACTCGACCAGCGCATGCAGCGCGTCGGCTCTGGCGGCGACGGCCGACGACAGCTCGCCCAGGATGCGCTCGACCTCTTCGCGCGCATCGGCCGCCGCTTCGGCGAGGCGGTTGTTCAGCTCGACGACGGCGAACGGCTCGACGAACAGCGTCTGGCCGGTGCTCGACGCGTCGTGCACGACACCCGGCACCTTCGAGCGCGCGGAGGCACGAACCGCAAGCACGGGCCGGCCGCCGCGCTCGGCGAGAAACGACTCCTGCAGCGCGTCCTGCACGTCGCTCGAGCGCGCGACGCGGGTCAGCTCGTCGCGCACGCGCGCGCCGCCGTTGCGCAACTCGGCGCGCAGCTTGCGCAGGAGCGGGGAGGCGTTGTCGCGCACGTCGGATCCGTCTTCCTCGATGCGGCGATCGATCTCGTCGGCATGCCCGCCGAGCCCGGCGTCGACGGGCTCGAGCAGCGCGGCGAGCAGCGGCTCACGCACGACCCGCTTCGCCTCGAGGGCGACGCGAACCGAGACCGCGATTGCGCGCAGCTCGTCCGGGCGCAGCAGGCCGCCGCGGCCGGAGCGCTCGGCGGCGGAGCGCACGTCGCGAATGCCCGCGAGCTCCGGCGCCGCGTCGGACTCCAGCACCGTGACCGCGGCCGAGGTGAGCGCGTGCAGCTCCTCGACCGTGGTCTGGTCGGCGGACGGCGCCAGCTCGCGCGCGAGCGTTAGGCCGTAGTCCGTCGCGGCGAAGGTCGCGAGACGATCCACGATCGCCGGCAGCTCGAGCGCGGCGAGCGCGGCAGCGTCCATAACTACTCGGGGCGTTCGTCGCCCGGCCGGAGCCGGTAGACGATGCGACCGCGATCGAGGTCGTACGCCGACAGCTCGATCCGGACGCGGTCGCCCGGGTTCATGCGAATGCGGAACCGGCGCATCTTGCCGGCGGTGTACCCGAGGGTCTCGTGACCGTTGTCGAGCTGGATCCGGAACATGCCGTTCCGCAGCGCCTCGACGATCTCACCGGTCATCTCGACCTTGTCTTCTTTCTGAGCGATGGTTGCCTCCTCTCTCTCGCCGTCGAAGGGAATGGTGGCGGCGGACGAAAGCTCGCCCGCCGCCGGCGTCGTGCTACGCGAGTAGGTTCACGTTCGCGGCCTGGGGGCCTTTGTCGCCCTGCTGTGCCTCGTACTCCACCTTCGCGCCCTCGGCGAGCGAGCGGTAGCCGCTGCCCTGGATGGCGCTGAAATGGACGAAGAGGTCCTTGCCACCCTCGTCGGGGGTGATGAAGCCGTAACCCTTGTCCGCGTTGAACCACTTGACAGTTCCGGTTGCCATATCTGTCTTTCACCTCCTTGCCAACTTCACTGAACGGGCAAGAAAGGTGCAAGCCGGCACCATCTAGCACTCGCTCAAACTGCATCCGCGAGTGTACCCCTCAACTATGCGCGGGGGAGCACGTAGAACGCGATCGCCGCGTACTGACACCCGGCGGCGATGAGCGTCAGCAGGTGAAAGACCTCGTGGTAGCCGAGCACGCGAGGGAACGGGTCGGGCTTGCGCCGTGCGTACGTGATCGCGCCGAGCGTGTAGGCGAGACCGCCGGCGAGCACGAGCAGCAGGCCGGCGAGCGGCAGCTTCAGGAGCTGGGTGAACGCGGCAATCGCGACCCAGCCGAGCGCGAGGCCGATCGCCGCCGACGCGCGCTTCGGAAGGCCCGGCCAGAAGAGCTTCAGCAGGATGGCGGCGGTCGAGCCGGTCCAGATGATCGTCAGCACGGGGATCGCCCAGTCGCGCGAGAGGACGAGCAGGCCGAACGGCGTGTAAGTGCCGGCGATCAGGAGGTAGATGCCCGCATGGTCGAGCCGGGCGAGCCACGAACGTGTGCGGGGCTCCCACGTGGGACGGTGGTAAAGCGCGCTCGCGCCGAAGCAGAGGGCCACGCAGGAGGCGAAGACGATGGCCGAGAGCCGCGCCTTGCCGGGCTCGGCGGTGATCGCGAGCGGGATGCCGACCCCGACGGCGGCGAAGAAGGCGAGCTCGTGGAAGACACCACGAAGCTTCGGCTTCACGCGCGGCGGCGCTTCGGCCATGAGGCGAGACTAGCTAGACGTTGACGTTCGCGCGCACCGGAGCCGGGGCCGGGGCTGCCGCAGCCGCCTCGGTGGCGCGCTTCAGCACGGCGAGCGCGCCTGCGGTGTCTCCCTGCGACTCGAGCAGATCGGCGAGTCGCCGTCCGGCCTCGAGTGCAAAGCGGTTGCCGTGCTCGATCAGGTTCTCGAGCCCTTGCTCGAGCAGCATGCGCCCACGCACACCGTCGCCAGAAGCGAGGAAGACGTCGGCGAGCGTGACGAACGCCCGGCCGCGGTCCGCGGGTTGCATCGTCTCGAGCAGTTCCAGCGCCTTCGAGGCGGCCCGCGCGGCATCGGCGTGCCTGTCGAGCCCGATCAGAGCGCGCGCTTCCTCGATCGAGAAGCGCGCATCCAGGCGCTTGCCGGAGTCTCCAAGCAACTCGCGGCCCCGGTCGAGCAGTTCGAGAGCCTCCGCATAGTTCCCGGACTCCACTTCCGCATACGCGAGCAAGTGGTAGGCGAGGGCGACGTAGGAATCGTTCTCGGTGCGCTCGAGGATCTCGTGCGCACGCCGCGCGTAACGGCTTGCGAGTTGCGGCTCGCTGCGCATCGAGTGCAACCGCGACTGTGACCAGAAGATGCGCGCCGAGGTGACGGGGTCGTCGCTTCCCAGCGCAATCGCGATCACATCGGCCATGGCCCGCTCGGCCTTGCCAAATGCCCCGACGTCGATCAAAGCGTTTGCGAGCAGCACCGAGAACCGCAGCTGCTCTATGGAGGCCCCCGCTTCGGTGGCTTCCGCCAGCGCGCGCTCGAAGAGCGCGATCGACGACTCCATCGCGCCCGCTATGGCATATGCCCGTCCGAGAGCGTCGACGGCGCCGGGATCGGCCAGCATGCTTCCCTTGCGGGCTTCGAGCGCCTGCTCGAACAACTCGATCGCCTGACCCATTCGCTCGGCACGGAATGCGATCTGCCCGAGGCCTGCGAGCGCGGCGCCGCGCGCCGGATCGCCAGGCTGCAGGTGGGCGCGGTAGAGGCGCTCGGCTTCCTCGAGCTCTCCGAGCCGGAGGGCGACCTCCGCCTCGACGAGCTCGGCGGGATCGGCTGTCGCCGGCTCGACGCCTGTCGCGAGCCATTGCCCGGAGACATCGAGCCGCAGGGCGAGCTGCTGGATCATCTGGAGCGACGGGACACGGGCGCCCGCCTCGATCCGAGAGATGTAGGCCGCCGTGCAACCGGGGAACGCGAGCCGGCGCTGGGACAGGCAGGCGCGCTCGCGTGCCTGCCGTAGACGGGCGCCAACCTCTTTGGGCGAGTCGATATGAGTCGTCAGAGAACGGGGCATGAAGCACAGTCTAGTTGTCTGTGGTCACCGGTGTTGACTAAGGAGGTTGGAAAATACTCGGAACGTGGGAAGAATGACTCCGCGCCCCCGGGGGCTGTCCGTCCAATCGAGCAGCGAAGGAGACAGCCCAAATGCGCAGATTCATCCCGTACATCGCACTCGCGATGCTCCTGTTGACGTCTTTCGTCGGTGGCGACTTCCCGACCTCCTGGCCCTAAGCCGTTGCTAAAGCTCGACGGTGGGCGGGGTCGCCTGGAGCGGACTGCCCACCGTCATCGAGCTTCGAGCGGCCCCCGGCCTATCAGCCTGGCCCGCGCGGCCTAAACCGTTCGGGGGATGCGATCCCCGGCCCGTCCGGGATAGCGTCGTGCGGGGCCATGGCGTTCTTTCTTCGCAGCGCACTCGTCGCCGCGCTTGCGGGCGTCTTCGCGTGCGCGGCCGGCGCCTCCGGCCAGAACTGGGCCGCCCCGCAGATTCGCACCGTCACACAGGCCGGCGTCCTCGGCACCTCACCCACGACCTTCGCACCCCAGGCGCCGCTGACCGAGGCCGCGCTTGCGCGCGCCGTGCAGGCAACCGATGCGCTCCAGCATCCGCCTCTGCCCCCTCCGCCCGCGCTCAGCCCCGTCACGATCCTCTCAACGGTCGCCTCCGGCGCGGTCGTCGGCGGCGCCGTGCCGCTCGAGATCGACGTCCCGAACCAGGCGGTCGACCACGTCGCCTTCGCCGTCGACGGCACCGGTGTCGCGACCGCGAACGAGGAACCGTACGAGCTCGACCTCGACACGACCAAGCTCGCGGACGGGACGCACCAGCTCGCGGTCAACGTCGCCTTCCAGGGCGGCGGCTATGCGATCGCGGTGTGGCAGATCACCGTCGCGAACGCGCCGGGCTCCGTCCTGACCGCGCCGAGCGCCCCGACCGGGCTGACGATCGCCAAGTCGTGGCTTCCGGCCGCACCGGTCGCACCGGTCCAGCCGATGGCGACGCACGCTCTCTACCGCGCGGTCGCGCCGGCTCACCCCGTCTCGGTGAAACAGCTCGACGCCGCGCTCGTCGGCTACCTCGGGCTCGGCGTCGCCGCGCGCGAGATCCAGGGGACGCTGCAGCGCGCGGGGCTTCAGCCGCCCCCGGACACGGGCACCGAGGCGGTCGCGCGGATGCTCGACCTGCGCCTCAACCATCCGGCGTCCGAGGACAACCTCGAGCTGCTGCCCTACCAGTCGGCGACCCGCGCCGAAGCCGCGTTCTCGTTCGCGCAGCTGCTCCATCTCAACGACTGGTCGGTGAGCTCGGTGCAGCAGGCAGCCGACGCGTTCACGCTGCCCGAGCTGACGTCCTGGCAGCGGCGGATCCTCACCACCGCCGTGCACTACGTCGGCTACCCGTACGTCTGGGGCGGCACCAGCCCGACCTCCGAGACGCTGTTCGGCGTCCACTCCGCCGGCGGCTTCGACTGCTCGGGGTTCGTCTGGCGCGTCTACAAGCTCACGCCGTACGCCGGCGAGGGCGGGCTCGCGGGCGTGCTGCGCGGCCGCACGACCTATCAGATGAGCGGCGAGGTGCCGCACAGCGAGCTGATCCCGGCGGGGAAGCTGCAGCCCGCCGACGTGATGTTCTTCGGTGCGAACGGCCGCAAGTCGAGCCCGAGCGAGGTCGACCACACGGCGCTCTACCTCGGCAACGGCTGGTTCATCCAGTCGAGCGACGAGGGCGTGACGCTGCTCCCGTTCGACGGGTGGTACGCGTCGAGCTTCGCGTGGGGCCGCAGCCCCCTGCGCGAGGCGGGCCTCAGCGGTTGAAGTCGTGCGTCAGCGCGGCGATCGCGCAGATCCGTTCAGACTTCGTTCACTTTGGCTGGCGTCCGCAGGCCACCGATATAGGGTAGGTCGCGATGCTGGCCCCTGACCTGTCGACCGAGCTCGCGCGTTTCGCGATCGGGTTCGATCATCGCGACCGCGCGCTCCTGCACGGCCTCTGGGACCGCGTGCTTGATTCCGAGCGCTGGTCGGAAGGCGAGCTCACCAGCGAGTTCGAGCGCGAGTGGTCGGCGTGGAATCACCTCGACGCCGTCGCATTCAACGGCTGGACCGGCGCCGCCCTCGCGGCGCTCGAATGGGCGAACGTCCGCGGCGAGACTGTCCTCTGCCCGTCGAACACGTTCATGGCCACACCGCTCGCCGCGATCAGCGCGGGCGCCAACGTCGAATTCGTCGACTGCAACCGCGACGACCTCTGCATGTCGTTCGAGGACCTCGAGCGGAAGGTGCGCGAGCACAAGCCACGCGCCGTCTTCCTCGTGCACATCGGCGGCCATCTGGCCTTTCAGTCCGACCAGATCGCGGAGCTCTGCCGCAGCGAAGGGATCATCCTGCTCGAGGACTGCGCGCACGCGCACGGCGCCGACTGGAACGGCCGCCGGCCCGGCACGTGGGGCGACGCCGGGATCTGGTCGTTCGCGCCGACGAAGACGATCTCCACCGGTGAAGGCGGCATGCTCGTCTCCGCCAATCCCGAGGTGATCGAGTTCGCGCGCGCGTTCCGCAACTACGGCAAGCCGGACTATGCCGTGCACGGCCTCAACTTCCGC
Source organism: Actinomycetota bacterium (assembly GCA_003136795.1). Classification (GTDB taxonomy): domain Bacteria; phylum Actinomycetota; class Thermoleophilia; order Gaiellales; family Gaiellaceae; genus PALSA-600. The sequence continues at coordinate 10,197 of PLDP01000048.1, read as the reverse complement.
CTCAACGAGTTCACGGCCGCAATCGGGCTCGTGCAGACGGCGCGCCTCGACGAGATCACCACCTGGAAGAACGAAGCGGCCCGGACGCACCTCGACCCGCTCTACGGCTCACGGCTGCAGCTGCCGGACGGGATGACCTCGGGTTTCTACAAGTACATCGTCTTCGAGCCGATCGAACGCTCGACCGGCAAGGTCTATGACGAGCCGTGCCACCGGGTCCTCGGGAAAGCCGTTGACCTTCCGAATTCGGACTGGGTGGCGGAGAATCACTGGTGCGTACCGTTCTACTATCGACCCGAGTCGAGAGAGGAGGAGGCGACATGAGAGTGCTCGTAGCCGTCGGCGCCGACTCCAGTCGCCGTAGGCTCGACGGAGGCGACCAAAGAGCGGAGGTACCGGCTTCGCCGGTGCCGGAGCGGATCCCGGAGGAGGCGACATGAGAGTGCTCGTGACCGGCGGTTCTGGGTTTATCGGATCGCATGTCGTCGACCTGATGCAGGCGAGAGGGCTCGAGCCTCGGATCTTCGACCTCGTCAAGTCACCGCATCACCGCGCGAGCGACGTCGAGACCGTGCTCGGCGACCTGTGCGATCGCGATGCCGTCCGCAAGGCGCTCGACGGCTGCGACGCGATCGTTCATCTCGCCGCGGTCGCGGACGTCGACCAGGTCACGAAGGAGCCCGCACTCGCCGATCGAGTGAACGTCCGCGGCACGCAGGCCCTGCTCGACGGCGCGCGCGAGCTCGAGATCGGCCGCTTCGTCTATGCCAGCACGATCTGGGTCTACGGCGACGCGGCGGACCCCGAGGCGGTCGACGAAGACACGCCGCTCGGACTGCCGAAGCACTTCTACACCGCGACCAAGATCGCAGGCGAGATGTACACGGCCGCCTACACGGAGCTGTACGGGCTCGAGCACACGATCCTTCGCTTCGGCATCCCGTACGGCCCGCGCTCCCGGCCGACGGCCGTGGTCGCCGCGTTCACCGCCAAGGCGCTCGCCGGCCAGCCGCTGACGATCGCAGGCGACGGCACGCAGTCCCGCCGCTTCGTCTACGTGGAGGACCTTGCAGGCGGCGTCGTCGCCTCGCTTGTCCCGGTCGCCGCCAACCGCGTCTACAACCTCGTCGGTCGCGAGAACACGAGCGTGCGCTCGATCGCGCGCACCGTGCGCGACGTCGTCGGCGACGTGCCGATCGTGCACATCGAGGGCCGGGCCGGCGATCTGAAGGGCGGCAACATCTCGGGTGAGCGCGCGGCACGCGAGCTCGGCTGGGAGCCGACGACAACGTTCGCCGAAGGCGTACGTCGCTACGTCGACTGGGTGACCGAGGAGGCCGGGACGCGGAGAGCAGCGACCGCCTCGAGCACGGACGGCAGCGCGGCAGCCGTCCTGCGCCAAGAGTCGGCCGAGCTGTAGGCGTCCGAGTCGTGCAGCAGCACGACGTCGCCCGGGCGTAGCCCGCGTGTCGCGCGCCGCGCGATCGACTGCGGCGTGGCACGGCGCTCCCAGTCGCGGCCCCACGTCGACCAGAGCAGCGGCCGCCAGCCGCGCACTCGCACCTGGCGGAGCGCGCCCGAGCTGAGGATGCCGTAGGGCGGCCGGTAGAGCTGCGGCCGCATACCGGTCGCCTCGCCGATCGCGTCCACCGCACGATCGAAGTCGTCGGTGACGGCCGCGACCCGGCGGCGCAGCAGCAGCGTGTGCCGGAAGCCGTGCACCCCGACCTCGTGGCCGGCCGCGACGATCTCGCGCGCGAGCGCCGGGCGCTGCGCGACCTGCTCGCCGACCAGGAAGAACGTGGCGGTCGCCCCCTGCCGCGCCAGTTCCTCGAGCACGGCGGGCGTTCCCTCCGGGTGAGGCCCGTCGTCGAATGTGAGCGCGACGACCGCGCGGTCGATGCGGAGCTCGATGCCCAGCCGGTCCGCGAGCGCGGGCACGTGAGCCGCCAGCGCAGGCGTGAACCAGTTCACGTGACGAGAGCGAGCACGAGCGAGGCCGCGGACGGCAGCGCCGCGAGCGCGAGACCGGGCGCATGGCGCGTGGCAAGTGCTCCGCGCAGCGCGCGATCGAGCTCGCCCTTGGTCTGCACGACCTCGGCGAACCCGTAGCGCCGGAAGGCTGCGTTGTTCGCCCGGATGTGGCCACGGCCCCAGCCGTACGAGATGGTCGGGCACCCGCGCACGTACGCTTCGAGCACCGTCAGGCCGCCTGTCGAATGGATCAGCGCATCACCGGCCGCGAGCCATTCGTTCATCTGCTCGGTGAAGCCGACGAGGCGGACGCGTTCCTCGCCGGCGTAGCGCGCCACAAGCCTCGCGCGCAGCGACTCGTTGCGGCCGCACAGGCAGACGACGACCGCGACGTTGAGGTCGAGCGCCGTGTCGACGGCGCTCTCGAGGTCGCCGACGCCCCAGCCTCCCCCGGAGACGAGCACAACCTTCCCGTCGGCCGGCAAGTCGAGCGCGGCGCGCGCCGCCGGGGGATCGCACGGCTCGGCAAACTCCGGGCGGGTGAGGCCGCGCACGGCGACCACGTCGGTGTCCGCACCCGCGACCTCGCGCACTTCCTCGATCGACTCGGCATGGATCACGAGATGCAGATCGATCCCCGGCGCGGCCCAGTAGTGCATCGCGGCGAGATCGGTGATCCCCGCGACGACGGGGATGTCGAGCCGGCCGGACCGGCGCAGCTTGCCGAGCACCTCCGTCGTCATCGGGTAGACGGAGACGATCACGTCGGGACGCAAACGCCGCACGACGCGCAGCACGCCGCGCGACCCGAAGGCATGCACGACGGCCTGCGTCAGCCTGCGCGTCGGCGCGAAGCCGACGCACAGCCAGAACGTCGCGTCCCAGAGCCACTGGAAGTGGAAGAACACGATGCCCGGCGCCTTCTGGTTGACGAGCACGAAGCCGCGCCCCATCGCACGCAGGCCGTCCTCGGTCACGATCTCCGAGTCAGGGGACTCGTTGCGCAACTGCTCGGCGAGCGTCCGTGCGGGCAGGTCGTGGCCTTCACCTACGGTCGCAGTAAAGATGAGAACGCGTGTCACGCCCGCGGGCGAGACTACCGCGTCGCTTCGCTCTACGAGGTGAGGACCGCGTCGACTTTCGCCACGAGCTGCGCCGGCGTGAAGGGCTTCTGGATGAACGGGCCCTCCGCGGCTGCGTCGGTGTAGCCGGACGTGTAGAGGATGCGCACGCCCGGAAGCTTCGAGCTGATGCGCTCGGCCAGCTCGAATGCGTCCATCTCCGGCATCACGACGTCGGTGACGAGCAGGTCAATGTGCGCGTCGACGCATGCGAGCTCGATCGCGTCGCTCGGCGAAGCCGCAGCGATCACCGTGTACCCGGCGTCCTCGAGCGTCAGCCGGATCACATCACGAACGACCTGCTGGTCGTCCACCACAAGGACTGTTCCACCCATGTCCAAAGCATCGCCGGTCCCCCTCGCAGGAGGGATCCCCGTTCCGGGTACCGCACCGTCCCGGCGGCTCACTCACACCGTTTTCCTACTGATGGCTGGTCTGCGCCGGCGGCCAATGAGGCGAGATGTCCGGGTCGCCCAGCTCGCCGTAGGGCACGCACCTGCCCGCGAGCAGCTGCCGGTCGCTCGTCAGCAGCTCGGCGACGCGCTTGTTGGCCGGCACCGCGCGCTTCCAGGCCTCGCGCAGCGCGAGGCCGCGCTGGATCAGAGCCCGCGGTGCGAGCGGCGTCGGCGAGCGGACGACGAAATAGTGGCCGGCAACCGCGGCGGCGCCGAGGGCCTGTCGCCCGGCGCGCGCCTCGCCGCGCGTGGCCGCGTAGAAGACCCAGATCCCGTACCGCGGGGTGGTGGGCCCGTCGAGGAACGGCAGAACACGCTCACACGAGTCGTCGTCGACCAGCACGACCGAGTGCACGCGCAACGCGATCAGGTGGTCGAGGATGTTCGCCGGGTGCCCGTAGTCGAACGACGAGAACAGCGCGCCCGAGGTGCCGGTCGAGCCGAAGAGCACCGCGCCGACGGGCTCACGGGCGACGGCGTGCGTGACGGCATCGACTCCGATCCGGTGCACTGCGTTTCGGTGGTGGACGTCGTAGCGGATCTCCACGGCGAGCAGCCCGGCAACCAGCAGCACGAGCACGACGAAGCGCAGAGCGCCAGCCCAGCGCGCGATCGCAAGACAGCCGGCGAGCGCCACCGTGAGGAACGCGGGCGTGACCGGGATCATGTAGCGATCGAAGAACAGCGCCGAGTCGCCGTTCGCCGGGACGAACGAGAAGAAGAGCACCGGCGCGGCGACGGTCAGCGTGCAGAACGCGAGCGTCCGGCTCGCACGGCGCACGAGCAACGCGCCGACCCCGACGAGCGCCAGGACGGTGAAGTAGTTCAGGTCGTGACGGCCGGGCGCGACGAAGTGCAACGCATCCTCCCAGACAGGACGTCCCGAGAAGGTCCGGCCGCGTGCCGGGCCGGAGCCGACGCCGTAGCGGTCCCCCAACACGTGCAGCGTACGGACGTAGTACGGCACGAACGTGAGCAGGAGAGTGACGACGCCGGGCCATGCCTCGCGCACGACCGCGCGCGGCGCGCGCGGCGCGAAGACGAGGGCGCCGGCGAACGCGGTGAGCGCGTAGAGCGGCGCGGTTGGATGCACGAACACCGAGAGGCCGAGCGCGGCGCCCGCGACGGCCCAGAGGCGCCGATCTCCGTCGACCGCCGCCTTCAGCGCGAGCACCGTCGACCACATGAGCCACGCAAAGAGCATCATGTGCGGCCGGCCGAAGGTGGCGTAGAGCACCGGGATCGGCGAGGCCGCCGTCAGCAGCACGATCGCACTTGCGGCGTCGTCGTCGTCCAGCAGGCGGCGCACGATGAGCGCCACCGCGGGCAGCGCAATGCAAAAGAAGACGAGCGACGGGACCCGCAGCGCCGGCAGTCCGGGCCACCAGCCGAGCAGGAAGTGCTCGAGCCAGAAATGCAGCGGCCCGCCGCCCCGCTGCGTCGAGACGATGTGGAAGATGTGCGCGAACGAGTAGTCGCTCACCCGCAGCGTCAGCTCCTCGTCGACGTTCAGCGGCGACCACCAGACCGTCGGCAGCGCCAGCCACGTGATGAGCGCGGCGGCCCCGACGATCGAACCGGGGAGAAGGAGCCGCTTACTCAGTTTGCGAGGTCGCGAGCGCCTGCAGCTCGGGCGTCTCGGGCGCGGTGCGGTACGGATGCTCGTCGGCCACGTCGGTCTCGTGGTAGACGCTCTCCGCATTGACCGCCCAGATGTCGTGGTGCGCCCCGGTGAGGAGGTTGTCGACCGCACGCATCGCCGTCAGCATCGAGTGATCCGAGTTGTTGTAGCGGTGCAGGCCGTTGCGACCGACCTGCTGCAGGTTCTCGATCCCGTCGAGCCACCCGCGGATCGTCTCGACGCGCTCGGCGTAGTCGGCGTCGTAGATCGGGTACGCCTTCGGCACGCGAATCGCGAACCCGCGATCGACCGTCGAGGCGGGCGCAAGCCGGAGCCGCTCGAGCTCGCTCGCCGCGAGCGCGACGAGCGCGTCGTTGTCCATCATCCACAGGTCGTCGCCTGCGAAGCAGAAGTACTCGAGCCCGACGCAAGCCTTGTCGGGATCCGGGACCATCCACGGCGACCACGAGCGGAAGTTCTGGATGCGCCCGACCCGCACGCGCGGTTCGTGGATGTAGATCCAATTGTCCGGGAACGGGTCGGCGCCGTCGAGCACGAGCGCGACCGTGAGGAAGTCGCGATAGCGAAGCCCACGCGCGGCGTCGAGCACCTCCACCGGCGCGGTGGGGGTGATCATCTCGACCACTTCGCGCAACGGGAGCGACGAGATCACCGCCTCGGGGCTCTCGAACGTCTCGCCGTCGACGACGACGCTCGCGATCCGCGCGCCGTCGAGCTCCATGCTGTCGACGCGGGACGAAAGCCGCACCTCACCGCCCTGTTCCTCGATCGCGCCTCGCATCGCCTCCCACATCTGGCCGGGGCCGAAACGCGGGTAGTTGAACTCGGAGATGAGGCTCTTGACCTTGTTTCCCTTGTTGCCGAAGAACGCGGCCCTCGCAGCGGAGAAGAACGAGAGGCCCTTGATCCGTTGCGCAGCCCACTCCGCGCGGATCTCCGTGGTCGGGACGCCCCAGACCTTCTCGGTGTACGACTTGAAGAAGAGCTCGAAGAGGCGGCGGCCGAAGCGGTTCGAGACCCAGTCCTCGAGCGAGTCGTCGACCTTGTTGCGCCGGAGTGCCGCGCGCGCGTACGAGGCCATGCAGCGCGTCAGCTCGACCGGTCCGAGCTTGCGAATCACGTCCGCTCCCCGTAGCGGGTAGTCGAGGTAGCGGTTGTTCCAGTAGATCCGTGACATCCGTGGACGCCGCAGGAACTCATCGCCGAGCACCTCGTGCCAGAGCGTGTCGACCTCGATCGACTTCGTGAAGAAGCGATGGCCGCCCAGGTCGAAGCGGTAGCCGTCGCGCTCGACCGTCTTGGCGATGCCGCCGACCTGGTCCTCTGCCTCGAAGACAAGCGCGCTTCGGTTCGCCTGGCCCAGCAGGTACCCCGCGGTCAAACCGGCCGGGCCGCCGCCGAGGACGAGGATCGTCTGCGAGGTGTCTTGCGTCATGAGGTCGGCCGCGCCACCGGGCCGCGACCGCCCAATCTACCGCAGGCGCCGATAGACGAAGGCCTGCAACGGTTTGAAGTAGTTGCGCTTCAGCGCAATCTCGTTCGTCACCACGTGGTGCACGAGGCGGACACGCGGATCGCGCTGCAGCAAGGACGTATAGGCAGTGGATTTCTCCCAGACGAGGTGCGTCCAGATGGCGTCCCAGGCCCGGTAGTCGCGAAACACCGGTGTGACGACCACGAACTCCGAGCCGGGCCGGACGGCGGCGACCGCCTGGTCGACGCGGGCCTGCATGCTCGAGGCTCGCAGGCGGCCGACGGCGTTGCGCCAGTCGAAGATACGGGCGTCCGGGACCGGGCCCATCGTGGTGGCGAAGCGGTAGCCGCTCCCGAGGTAGTAGCGGAGCACGGGCACCTGCTCCGGGTGCGTCGAGACGACGAGCTCGCCCGGGTGCATGAAGCCCGAAACGCCTGCCATGATCGACCGCGCGTTCTCCTTGTCGTCGCGCACCGAGAAGCCCAGCCACAGGAAGAGGACGACGGCGAGAACCACGAGCCCCCGCCGCTCGGCGCGCACGAGGCCGCGCGCGCCGACGAGCAGCACCGGCCCGAGAACGACGGCGAAGTAGCGCGAAGTCCAGGCCGGCGAGAACTGGGCCGAGAGCCAGGCGACGAGAACGGTCACGCCGGTCATTGCCAGCAACGCCAACACGATCGCCCGCTCCTCGTCGCGCCGCCGGCGCACGAGTGCCGCGTAGCCGGCGCCGCCGACGAGCACAAACGCCACGAACACCGCGTCGCCGTTGAGGACCGCGCCGGGAGCGAGCACCAGGTCGCGGAAGCCGGGCGCCGTCGACCAGGGTGCGCCGGTGTGCTCGACCTGCTCGAGGAGGGTCGGCACCCACGGCAGGTAGAGGACGGCGACGCCTGCGGCGACGAGCGCAAAGCGCTTCAGCCGCTCGCGCGCGGCGAGAGCAGTGGCAACCGCGAGGCCGACACAGAGGAAGAGCGCCCAGTTGTGCACGTAGACCATCAGGTCGATCGCCGGCACGAGCGCCACGGCCCAGAACGTGCGGCCGCGCAGGACGCCCTGCACGTACGCATACGCGACGACGATCGAGAGGAACGCCTCGACCTCGTACATTCGCGTCTCCTGCGCGTAGTACGTCAGAAAAGGATCGAGCGCGGCAAGCGTCGCGCAGACGAGGCCTGTCTTGCGGTCGAAGATCGTGCGGCCTGCGGCATACGCAAGCGGAATGCACGCGAGGCCGAACAGGAGGGAGAGCGTGTGCGTTGCGCGCTCCCCGTCACCGAAGAGCCGGATCCACAGGCCGAGCAGCAGGTAGTACCCGGGCGGCGAGCCGTCCTGGACGAGCAGCCCGGGGATCGACGACCAGTGGTGATGCGCGATGCCGACCGACAGGCCTTCGTCGATCCAGAACCCGGCGTTCAGCTGCCGCGTGCGCAGGAACGCCGACAGCACCGTCAGTGCGATCAGGAACGCCGGGACCGCGATCCGGTGCGAAAGCACGGCCCGCCACGGGCGTGCGAGCTCGACGCTGGGCACGGCCGCGAAGCTAGCAGGCTCGCTCAGGCGGGCGGCGCCGGCCGCAGGCTGAGCACGGTGCGCCGGCCGCCGGAGGAGTACACGACGTCCACCGTGTCGTTGCGGCGATAGGTGCCCGCCACCCCGAAGAAGAGGCTCGCCCAGCGCCAGAAGCCGAGCTGCCCTTCGCCCGCGAGCTCCTTTCGGAAGACGAGCGAGCGCCCGACCTGGTCGAAGTCGGTGCCCCGCTGCTGGGGCACCCCGTTGACGAAGACGTCGAAGACGTCTCCGACCTCGGGGGGCAGCTCCACATGGCTCCGCGCTTCCACGCTCTATACGATGCCACTCGGCGTGCGCCGGACCGCCTTTGCCACTCTTGGTACGACGTTCATCGCCCTCGTGGTGACGGGAATCGCGTACGCCGGCAACGGCGGCTTCCTGCCCGGCGAGGCGCACTCGCCGAACGCGCACCGCATCGACGACGCCTTCATCTTCGTCGCGATCTTCACCGGCATCATCTTCCTGATCGTCGAGGGCGCCCTGCTCGCCTTCATCATCAAGTACCGGCGCGGCAAGCGCGCTCGCACCGCGGAGGGCCCGCAGATCCACGGCTCGACGCGGCTCGAGGTGCTCTGGACCGTGCTGCCCGCCGTGATCCTCGCGGTGATCGGCGGCTTCATCTTCTGGGAGCTCCCGGGCATCGCCGACGCGCCGAAGGCGGCCGCGGCCGACGAGACGACGATCCAGATCGAGGGGCACCAGTTCTACTGGCTCTTCCGCTACCCAAACGGCGCCGTCTCGATCAACCGGATGGTCGCCCCCGCCGACGAGGTCGTGAACGAGCAGGTGATCGGCCTCGACTGGGACGTCAATCACTCCTGGTGGGTGACCGACCTCGGGGGCAAGTACGACGCGATCCCCGGCAGGGTGAACAAGACGTGGTTCAAGGCGCCGGTCGGCGACTACGTCGCGCGCTGCGCCGAGTTGTGCGGCATCCAGCACGCGCTGATGGACGGCACCGTGCACGTGGTGCCGCGCGCGCAGTACGACAGCTTCATCAAGCAGCGGTTGGCAAACGCGAGCGGCGTCGCTCTCGGCAAGGAGGAGTGGGGCGCCTGCCAGTCCTGCCACCGGCTCGACCACGCCTACATCGGGCCTGCGCTCGGAGGCAACCCGCTGCTCGGGGACGTGGCCGGCCTCACGACTCTGCTTCGCAACGGCCAGGGACAGATGCCGGCGGTCGGGAAGAACTGGACCGACGCGCAGATTCAGGCGCTCGTCGCCTACACCAAGCAGTTCGCAAAGAGCGGCGGCGCATAGATGGCCGTGAACGTCGAGAGCGTGCAGCCGTATCGCGCCGACTGGAAGCGCGGCCGAGTGACGTCGTGGCTGACGACCGTCGACCACAAGCGGATCGGCGTGCTCTACATCTGCACGTCGCTCGTCTTCTTCGCCTTCGGCGGGATCCTCGCGCTGCTCATGCGCACGCAGCTTGCGACGCCGAACGAGCACTTCCTGACGAAGGGCTCGTACAACGAGGTGCTGACGATCCACGGCACGACGATGATCTTCCTCGTCATCGTCCCNNGCACTCTCCTACTGGCTCTACCTGCTCGGCGGCATCGTTCTGATGCTGAGCTTCTTCGCGAAGGGCGGCGCCGCCCAGGACGGCTGGACCTCGTACGTGCCGCTCTCCACGCTGCACTCGGCGGGCCACGGCCAGGACCTCTGGATCCTGGGGCTGCACATCCTGTCGATCGCGTCGCTCACCGGCGCGATCAACATCGTCGTGACGGTGCACAACATGCGCGCGCCCGGCATGTCGTGGATGCGTATTCCGCTTTTCGTGTGGTCGATCGTCACCTACGCGTGGCTGCTGATCATCGTGCTGCCGACGCTCTCGGCCGGATTGACACTCATGTTGCTGGACAGGCAAGCCGGGACGCACTTCTTCGACCCGGCGCACGGCGGCAGCCCGCTCCTCTACCAGCACGTGTTCTGGTTCTTCGGGCACCCCGAGGT
>PLDP01000042.1 GCA_003136795.1 Actinomycetota bacterium | reverse complement strand
ACCGCGGCAGGCTCGCCGCCGTTCGTGCCGGCGGCCGCGACGGCCGGCTTCTTCTTGCGATTCTTGCCGCCGCGCGAGCCACGCCGCGTCCGCTTCTTCGGGACGGCGGCAGCAGCGTCGTCGCCTTCCGGCGCGACAGCGGCCACCTCCTCGTCCTCCTCGGGCTCGAGCTCTTCCTCGTCTTCGAGCTCGTCAGCCTCGTCGGCATCGACGGAGTCCTCGGTCTCGGTGCTCTTGCGCGCCGACGTCCGCTTGGCGCGTGTCGGCTTCTCGGCCTCCGCCTCGGCGGTCAGCGGCTCGTCGCCCACCTCGGCGGGAGCGAGCAACTCGGCCCAGGCCAGGCCGTCGGCGATGGCAGTGATCGTCGCCGTGACCTTCTTGCCGACGAGCTTCGCAGCGTCACCGACGACGATGTCGACGTCGCCGATCTTGCCGACGCCGGCATGCGAGTCGTACAGGCCGACCTCGCCGAGTTTCACCTCGACCTTCTGCCCCACGTCGACCGGGAGCTTCGGCGCGACCTTCTCGAGCGTGCCCTGGTCGAGCACCCGCAGGTGATCGAGATGCTCGTTCTCGACGCCGACCAGGAAGAAGCGGCGCTTGGTCGTCTCCTCGAGCTCGCGCAACCGCGCCCCGCCGGGCCCGGCCACGAGCCATGCAACCTTCGCGGAGACCTCGACCTTGAACGCCTTGTCGCGCGATCCCGGGGTGACCAGTGAGCGCAAGCGGCGCTCGACGTCGACCGCGGCTGTGTGCTCGGAGATCACGATGCCGTCGCCCCCGCACGTGGGGCACTTCTTCGTCATGACCTCGCGCGGCCCGTCGGTGACGTTCTGGCGCGTCATCTCGACGAGGCCGAGCGGTGAAATCTCGACGACGTAGGTCTTCGTGCGGTCGCGCTCGAGCTCTTCGCCGAGCGCCTTCTCGACGGCGGCGCGGTTCTTCGGGCTCGCCATGTCGATGAAGTCGATGACGATGATGCCGCCGATGTCGCGCAGCCGCAGCTGGCGGACGACCTCCTTCACCGCCTCGAGGTTGTTCTTGGTGATCGTGTCCTCGAGCCGCGCGCCCGACTTCTTCGAACGCGAGCCTACGAAGCGGCCGGTGTTGACGTCGATGACGGTGAACGCCTCGGCGTAGTCGAAGATCAGATACCCGCCCGACGGCAGGTCGACCCGGCGGTTGAGCGTCGAGCGGATCTCCTGGTCGACGCCCATTGCCTCCATCAGCGGCTCGCGCTCCTTGTAGCGCGTGACCCGCTCCGCCATGTGTGGCGAGGTCTTCTTGAGGTAGCCAACGATCCGCTTGTGCGTGCGGTCGTGGTCGACGAGCAGCCGCTCGAAGTCGCCGGTGAAGAGGTCGCGCACGACGCGCAGCGGCAGCTCGGCCTCCTGGTAGACGAGCGACGGCGCCTTCGATTCCTTTGCCTTCGCCTCGATCGAGCGCCAAAGACGCTGCAGGAAGTCGAGGTCGCGCTCGATGTCGTCGGCCGACGCGCCTTCGGCGGCGGTGCGGACGATCACGCCGCCCGTCTTCGGCGCGTGCTCCTTGAGCACGGCCTTCAGGCGGTTGCGCTCGTCGTCCTCGAGCCGGCGCGACACGCCGAGCCCTTCGCCGTGCGGGACGTAGACNNGCGCCCTTGCGGCCCTCGAGCTCGGGGCCGACGATCTCGTCGACATAGAGGAAGCCGTTCTTCTCGAGGCCGATCTCGACGAACGCTGCCTCCATGCCGGGCAGGACGTTGTCGACGACGCCGAGGTAGATGTTGCCCGCGATCGACCGGCGCTCCGGCCGCTCGAGGTAGACCTCGGCGACCTGGTCGTCTTCGAGCACGGCGACGCGCTTCTCGCCCGCGTCGACCGAGACGAGCAGCTCGCGCTTCGCCTTCGGCAGCGGCGCCCGCTTGGGCGGCGTGCGGCGGCGGGTCTGCGAGGACGTGCGCGTCTTGCGCTCCGTCTTGCGCGGCTCGGCCTTCGGCTCAGCGGAGCTTGTGGCCGTGGCAGCGGTCGCGCCGCCGCCTGCGGCCGTGCTCTTCTTGCGGTTGCGCCCGCCACGCGTACCGCGGCGGCGCTTCTTCGGTGCAGTGGTGCTCGATTGTCCGTCGCTGCTCGCCGGTGCGGCGGGCGTGTCGACGGTCAGCGGTTCAACTTGGGGACGTTCCGGGGCGCGCGTGAGCGGCGCCAGATCTTCCGACTTCTTGCGTCGGAAAAACGACAGTGGCAAACGATCTCTCCTGTGAGGAGCGCACGCGCAGCCTCGCGTAATGCGGGCGCGCGGCGCTGTTGATTGGGAAAAGCCTTGGCATAGGCCTTCCCTCAGGGTATCAGCGGTTCGCTGCTAGGCCGCTTCGACGGCCGGGCGGAGCTTCGCGCGGCGCGTGCGGATGGCGCGAAGCCGCTGTGCGAGGCGCGCCCAGGCCCACGGCTCGACTTCGACGTAACGGACGGCCGACTGGCCCCGCGTCGTCTCGAGGTACTCGAACCAGGCGTCCGCCTCCTCGATCAGCAGCAGCTCTTGCGCTTCCTGGTGTCCGGTCAGGGCCATACGAGCGTCACCTCCAGTCCTCGCACGGGGGAAACCATGTTTCCCCCGTGAGCCCCCTTCTTCCGGGAGCCGTTTTGCGGAGCCTAGGACCTGATCCGGACGGACCCCGCGACCAAACGCCTCATGGCGGACGCGCCGGCCAAGCCGGCACCTCCGTCCTACCGACCAAGACCGAACCAGATTCAGTCGGACGGGCCTGCTGGACGCCGTCACTTCGTCGTGCTGAAATGTCGTCCGTGAGATCAGGCACTGAGGTCACTCGATGAGCGTCGGCGGGAGAGGCGGCGTGCGCGAGCGCATCCTGCGGCGAGCCGCCCTGATCGCAGGCGTTCTCGTGCTGTTGGCCCTGTTGTTCCTGCTCAGCGGCCACTGGGTGCTGGGCGTCATCTTCGGGATCGCCGGCGCCGCAGCAATCTGGGTGTTCTTGCAGGCGCGAACGGTGCGTTAGGCGCGCGGGCTTCGAAGTAGCGCACCGCTGCTTCGCCGACCGCTTTCGTTCCGGCGTAGGCGACGGCGCTCTTCACGGCCCAGCCGGCCACCGGGACGAAGTCGAGCAGCTCGCGCGCGACCGCGCGAAAGCCGAAGCCGGCCCCGACGACGCCGAGCAGCTCCGCCCCGCGCGTGTTGTCGACCGGCTGGCCGTAGGCGAGGGCGATCCGCAGCACCAGGCGCGACTGGTTCAGCGTCAGCACCGGCATGTCGATGCCCGGGACGAACACGGCCGCGGCGATGATCGCGTTGCGCTTCGAGAACGACCGGATCAGTTCATCGCACACCGCGCTCCGCAGCACCGGCAGGCGCGCGGCAAGCGACGTGCCGTCCTCGCCGAGGCGCCGCGCGACCGCGGCTGCGATCTCGGCGACCGGGAAGCCCGCGCCCGGCGGCACGCGCACGAGATCCGTCGCGAGCACGTAGGGCACGGTCTCGGCCTCCGTCACCGCGACGATCGGAACGCCGTTGCGCGACGCCTCGTGCAGCACGTCCTCGTCCGGCGCGCCGATCCAGACCAGGACGGCGGCGTCCTCGACGCTGCCTTCGACGACCGCCGGCGTCTCGCCGCCCGCACGCAACTCACGCGCGAGCAGCGGCACGAGCTCACGCGCGCCCGCCACCGCCAGCGGGCGCGGATCGCCCGAGCCACGACGCACCTCGCGCACCAGCGACAGGAACGCCAGCGGGCCGAGCTTGGCCTTGCGCTTGCTCATGAGAACCGGCGCGCGGGCCGCCGCAGGTAGATCGCCTGCAGGATCCCGATCGCGAGGAAGTTCGTGATCATCGACGAGCCGCCGACCGAGACGAACGGCAAGGGGATGCCCGTGATCGGCGCGATCCCCATCGTCATCGCGCTGTTCACGAAGACCTGGAACAGGAACATGAACGCGATCCCGCCCGCGACGATCGCGCAATAGAGGTCTCGCGCGCCCGCGACGATCTTCAACGCTCTCCACACGACGAGCAGGTAGAGCAGCAAGAGGATCGAAGCGCCGAAGAAGCCGTGCTCCTCCGCAAGCGATGCGAACGCGAAGTCGGTCGCGTGCTCGGGCAGGTAGTTGAGGCGCGTCTGCGTCGCCCCGACGATGCCCCGGCCGCGCAGGCCGCCCGCGCCCACGGCGGTGATCGACTGGCGCAGGTTGTACGTCGCACCCTGCGGGTCGGTGCTCGGATGCGTGAAGCCCGTCAGGCGCGCGGCCTGGTACGGCTTGAGCACGTTGACGCCCGCAGCCGGCAGCAGCCAGAGGACTGCAAGTGCGAACACCACGGTCAGCGTGATCAGCACGACGAGATGCGACCAGCGAACGCCCGCGACGAACAGCACCGCAGCGAGCGCGGCGGTGTAGACGAGCGCGGTACCGATGTCCGGCTGCACGAAGACGAGCGCGATCGGCACGAGGCCGTACCCGAGCGCTCCGAGTGGCACCTCGGGCGCGGAGATCGAACGCGCGCGGTCGGCGAGGAAGCCGGCCAGCACGAGCACGAACAGCACCTTGCCGAACTCGGAGGGCTGGAAGGTGAAGAAGCCCAAGTTGATCCAGCGGTGCGAGCCGCGCGTCGCAGCGCCCGCGGCGAGCACGAACACCATGATCCCGAGCGTTCCGAAGTAGATCGGACGGCGGAAGCGCCGATATGTATCGGGGTCGACGAACAGCGCCGCGATGAAGAGGAGCACGCCCACGGCCGCGTACAGCCCCTGCCGCGGGGCGGCCGACCCGCCCGGGTCGTGCCTCGTGATCCCGTCGATCGCCCACAGCCCGTAGCCGACGACGCCGGCCAGCGCGAGCAAGAGGATCCAGTCGAGGCGGCGCAGCACGCCGCCGAGCCCGACGACCTCCGCCTCGCGGCGATTGCGCAAACCGCGCGCCCTGGTGTCGACTGCCTCGATCGCCATCAGTCGGAGGCGTGCTGGGTCACGTTGGCCGTCTTCTTGAAGTACTGCTCGAACACGCGCAGCGCTGCGGGCGCCGCGGCGGTGCCTCCGTGGCCGCCGTTCTCGATCACGGCGCACACCGTGATCGTCGGTGAGAGGTACGGGCCGTACCCGCACCACCACGACTGCGTCAGGTTCTGCGGGTACCGGTCGCCCGGCAGCGTCACGTTCTTCTCGGCGCTGCCAGTCTTCCCGGCGATGTTGACCGGGAAGCTGCCGAACACGCCCACGCCGGTGCCGAACGACGCATGGGTCGCCTCCTCGAGCCCCTGCTGCACGTAGCGCAAGGCGGTGGGGTCGACCCCGCTCGGCTGCGCCGGCTGGGCGCCGAAACGGCGCAGGACGCGCGCGGGCTGCGAGTTGGAGCCGGTCAGCTCGACGTCGTCGGCGAGATGGGGCGTGACGAGCTTGCCGCCGTTCGCGATCATCGCGTAGAGGCGCGTCATCTGCAGCGGCGTGACGAGGACCTGCCCCTGCCCGATCGCCATCTGGATCGAATAGCCCGGCTTCCACGTGCGGTCGAGGACGCCGTAGCCCTTGCTCGCCGGGTAGCGCTGGCGCAGGTACTCCGGCGTCGGGATCAGGCCCTTGGCCTCGGGGCTGAGGTCGACACCGGTGAGCTCGCCGAGCCCGAAGCGCGTCGCCCAGCCCTGCAACTGGTGGCCCTGGTAGGCCGGCAGGTCGTAGAAGCGCTTGCCGAGCTCGTAGAAGTACGTGTCACACGACATCGCGAGCGCGGTCGGCAGGTCGATCCACTGGTCGATCAGCGGCGTCCAGTTCAGGAAGGTCTGGCCGTGATCCTTGAAGTCGGGCGAGCAGAGAATCTGGTCGAAGGGATGCACGATCCCCGCCTGCATCGCCGCGAGCGCGGTGACGGGCTTGAACACCGAGCCCGGCGGATAGGTCGCGTCGATCGCGCGGTTGATGCCGGGGTAGTTCGCCGCCGCAGCCGCTTTTAGATCAATCAGCGGCGCGAGCTTCTGCGCGTCGGCGTGCCCGACGTAGATCGACGGCTGGTAGGTCGGATACGACGCCATCGCGAGAATTGCGCCGTTCCGCGGGTCCATTGCCACGATCGCGCCGCCGTCCGCGTATTTCCCCTCGATGCCGGTGTGCGCGAGGCTGATGCCGTAGCGCAGCGCCTGCTCCGCCGCACGCTGCAGGCCGATGTTGAGCGTCAGGCGCAGCGCCTCGCCCGGGCTCGCCTGCGTCACGAGCGTCGCCGGGCCTTTCGGGCGGCCGAGCGAGTCGACGGTCAGCTGCGCCGTACCGTTCTTGCCCCGCAGGTAGGTGTCGTACTCGGACTCGACCCCCGCCTGGCCGATCGAGTCGGTCGGCTGATAGCCGGCCTTCTTCTTTTGCTTGTACTCCTGCTCGCTGATCTGCCCGACGTAGCCGAGCACCTGCGCGGCAAGTGACTGGTACGGGTATTTGCGCAGGAAGCTGTCCTGCGTCTGCACGCCGGGGAACTGCGCGGCGCGCTCTTCGAGGTAGTCGATCTGGTCCTGGCGCAGGCCGCGCTGCACGACGATCGGCGTCAGCGGGTCGGAGCCGTGCTCTTTCAGCTGCGCGACCATCCCCGACACGGAGGTGCCGGTCACCTTCGAGATCGCCTGTAGCTCCGTCAGCTGCGCCTTCCACGTCTTGGGGAGGTCGGCCGGCCACAGCTCGAGCCGCGTACCGGGCACGTTCTCAACGAGCACCTTGCCGTTCCGGTCGAGGATCGGGCCGCGCTGAGCCTCGAGGTACAGCGTGCGGACGCGGTTGTCGTTCGCCTGGGCGAGGTAGCGGTCGCCGGAGAGCACCTGCAGCGCCCAGAGGCGCAGGAAGAGGACGGCGAACACGCCAAGCGCGAGGAAGGCGAGGACCGCGACGCGGAGCGCGGTCTGCGGCGTCAGCCGGTACGGCTCCGAGGTGCGCGGGTCGCCGGGAAGAAAGCGACCCCTGGCGCCGACCCCGCTGCTAGCCAAGGAGGCGCACCTCGCGGACGCGGTCGCCCAGTTCGAGCGGCGGGAACAGCCGACGGATGAGCGTGTAGACGGGCAGCGTCAGCAACAGGTTCACGAGCAGCGCGAGCGGCACGCCCTGTGCGACGAGCCCCGCCGGCGCCGGCTCGCCGAGCACGAACTGCAGCCCGACCTGGCCGAACGCGTAAAGGACGGTGACGACGGCGACCGAGAGATACGGCGCGTGGAAGCGGTCGCGCGCGGTCGTCTCGCCGTAGCGGCCGATCCAGAAGCCGCCGACCGTCAGCAGCAGCGAGGTGATGCCGAGCGTCCCGAGCGTTGCGGTGTCGAGCAGCAGCCCCGTCATGAAGCCGGCCACGGCGCCGAACACCGAGCCGCGCAGCAACGAGACGGAGAGCAACGCGACGACGACGATGCTCGCGGTGCGGAACGGGCGGTACTCGGTCAGCACCGAGAGCTGCAGCAGCGCCACGACAAAAAGGACGAGTGCGGCCTTGATGCCGTCCATCAGTGCTTCGGGACGAGGACGATCACGGACTGCAGCGACGAGAAATCGACGAGCGGCGAGACCTGGATGTTCTTGAACGCGTTGACGTCGTTGTTGCTCTGGCTCGTCACGGAGCCGACCGGGATGCCGCGCGGGAACAGCGACGGCAGCGCGCTCGTCCCGAGCGTGCCGGCCGTGATGATCGTGTCCCCGACGTTGACGTCCTCGGTCTTCGAAACGCGATCGAGGATCAGCACGTCGCTGCCCCCACCGCCACGCTTGATCACGCCGACCGCAGTCGGATGCGTCAGGTCGGCCGCGGTGACCGCGCTCTGGTCGTCGGTGAGCAGCGTGACACGCGCCTCGCTTCCCAAGACGCGCGCAACCGTTCCGACGAGCCCACCCGAGCTCGCGATCACGACGTTGCCGACATGAACGCCAGCTTGCGAGCCGGCGGCGATCTCGACGCTCTGGTCGATCGCGTTCTGCGGGTTGACGAGCACCGCCGCATGCACCTGGTTGAAGCTCGCGATCGACGCGGGGCCGTGGTAGTAGAGCGCGGCACGGAGCTGAACGTTCTCCTGCACCGCCCCCTCGTCGAGGATCAACTGCTGCTGCAGGTTCTGGATCTGCCCCCGCAGCTTCTTGTTCTCCGCCTTTGCGTCGACGAGCCCGCGCGTCCAGCTGACCGCGTCCCGGAAGGGCCGCGTCACGCGGTCGGCGGCCACCTCGAACGGGCGCAGGATGCTCGCCGCCGTCCCCTGCACGCCGTCGAGCGCGCTCGAGCGGAACGAGACGGTGATCAGAACGAGCGAGAGCAGCACGAGGCCGCCCACGATGACCCGGCGCTTGAGGGCGCTGGAGCGACTCGAGGGGTAGCCGGAAGAAGCGGCGCGCTGGACCGAGGAGCCCAGGACCGCGAGACGGACGGTCCGGTTGCGAGGCACTCGGGAGAGCGTAGCCGCAGCGCCGGGAGGATCGCAGTCCCGGCGCTCACTCAGGCCCATTCCGGCTGTCTTCGTGCGGTTTTAGGCGGGTGTCAGGCTGACCTGCCCGCCGTCGATCTGCTCGACGTCCCGCTTGCGGATCGTGACCGCCAGCACGACGAGCGCCCCAATGAGCATCGCGGCGCCGACCGCGAAGGCGACGTGGTAGCCCTTCGTCAGCGCGGCGCCGTGCATGGCGATGCTCGCCAGGGCGGGGTGCGGCAGCAGGTTGCTCGTCCGCGAGGCCGCGAGCGTCGAGAGGATCGCCAAGCCGAGCGCGCCACCCACCTGCTGCGACGTGTTGAAGAGGCCCGAGGCGAGTCCCGCATCCTCGGCCTGCACGTTGGTCGTCGCGAGCAGCGTCAACGGGACGAAGGTCATCCCCATTCCGATCGACACGACGACGATCGTCGGCAGCAGGTCGCGGAGATACGTGCCGTGCGTCGGCAGCCGCGCGAAGTACAGGAGACCGGCCGTGCCCATCGTGATGCCGATGAACGTGACGGCGCGGATGCCGATGCGCCGGATCAGCGCCTGCGACGCAATCGCCCCGATGATGATCCCGAGCGTGAACGGCACGAACGCGAAGCCGGCCTTCAGCGGCCTGTAGCCGAGGATCTCCTGCATGTAGAGCGACGCGAAGTAGAACATCGCGAACAGGCCGGAGGCGACGAGGAGCATCGCCGCGTTGCTGCCCGAGAGCGAGCGCATGCCGAAGATGCCGAGTCGGATCAGCGGCGCCTTCGAGCGCCGCTCGATCACGACGAACGCGGTGAGCAGTGCGAGTGCGAGCACGAAGAGCCCGGCCGTCTTCGCCGAGCCCCAGCCGTAGCTCTGCGCCTTGACGATCGCGAAGACCAGCACGAGCAGGCCACCCGTCACCGTCACCGCACCGGCGGCGTCGTAGGTCTCCGGCCGCTCGTCGGCGCGCGAGTTCGGGACGAAGCGCAGCGAGAGGAGCGCGGCGGCGACGCCGATCGGCAGGTTGACGAAGAAGACCCAGCGCCACGAGAACGTCTCGGTGAGGAACCCGCCGATCACGAGGCCCGCCGCGGCGCCGCCGGCCGCGATCGCGCTCCAGACACCCAGCGCCTTCGTGCGCTCGGCGCCCTCGGAAAAGGTCGTGGTGACGATCGAGAGCGCCGCGGGCGAGACGAGCGCACCGCCGAGCCCCTGGCAGGCGCGTCCGGCGATCAGCACGTCGGCCGACGTCGCCAGGCCGTTGACCAGGGACGCGATAGTGAACACGATCACGCCTGCGATGAACAGTCGCTGCCGGCCGAGCAGGTCGGAGAGGCGGCCGCCGAGCAGCAGGAAGCCGCCGAACATCAGCGTGTAGCCGTTGACGATCCACTGCAGGCTCGTCGGCGAGAAATGCAACCCGCGCTGAATGGACGGCAGCGCGACGTTCACGATCGTTGCGTCCAGCACGACCATGAACTGGGCAATGCAGACGAGCACAAGCACAAGCCAGCGGTTCGGCTCCGACCTCACGACGTACCTCTCTTCCCCTGACGACGACGGTGTGTCCGCACGCTACCGGTCGAGCGCATGCACCCAGAGCGGTCCCCACTCGCTGTCCACTCGCGCGTGCAGCGTGAAGCCGAGCTTCGCCATCACGTTGCGGGATGCGACGTTCGCCTCCGTCGTGATCGAGACGACACGCGCGAATCCAAGCTCGTCGCACACCCAGGAGACCGACGCCGCGCCGGCTTCCGTCGCGATGCCGCGGCCCCACCAGGACGGGTCGAGCGCCCAGCCGATCTCGGGGTCGTCGGGCCAGATGCGGTGGTATTGCGGGCCGGCGCGACCCACGAGCTCACCGGTCTCGCGCCACTCGACGGCGAGCAGGCCGAAGCCGTGCTCGGCCCAGTGGCGCTCCCAGCGGTCGAACGCCTCGTCGCTCTGCTCGCGGCTCTGCACGCCCGCGAGATGGCGCGTGTACTCCGGGTCGGCGTTCCAGCGGGCGACGGTGTTGCGGTCGGCCTCGCGGAAGCGCCGCAGTGTGAGGCGCTCGGTCTCGATCACAGCGTCACCACCGTGGTCGTCCGCACCGCGACAGGCACGAAGCCGGCCCGCGTGTTCACCGTGCGCATGCCGACGTTGTCCTCGGCGTTGACCGTGCGCACGAGCTCGACGTCGGGCCGCGCGTCGCGCAGGCGGCGGAGCGACTCGAGCTTGACCGCGGTCGCGAGCCCGCGACGGCGCGCCCACGGCGCCGTCGCGCTGTCGTCGGTGCCCGCGACCGGCGACGGCGGCACAGAGACGCGCACATCGGTGAACGCGCCCACCTCGTCGCGCTCGTCGAGCGCGACGGTCGCCCAGATCTCGCGTCCACGGGCGGCGGCGGTCTCCTCCATCGCCCGCACCCAGGCGACGTCGATCGGCGGGAATTCGAACCCAGCCGGGTCCGGCGCATCGCCCATCGCATCGCGAGCGCGCGCATACGACTCGACGAGCTCGTCCGGCGCGGTGCCGCACCACGACGCCAGCCGCCACCCCGTCGGCAGCGCAGGCTCGGGCAGCGCCGCCTCGCGCAGGCGCAGCTCGGCCGCCACCTCGCGCTGGTCGTCGACGGCGCCGACCGCCTGCGCGAACGCCGCCCCCGCCTCGTCGTGGTGGTGGCCGAAGAACGCCGCCGCGCCTGCCTCGCGCACCGAATCCGTGACGGCAGCGAGCAGCGCCGTGCCGAGCCCGCGCCGGCGTGCGTCGGGCAGCACGAGCACCTCCCCGATCGCGAACGTCGGCGAGGGCAGCATCAGCACCGCGGCGCCGACGATCGCGTCCCCGTCGAGCCCGATGAAGCGCCGGCGGAGGCCGTCCGACCAGTGGCGGTAGTACGCGAGCGAGAGGCTCGGCTCGCGAAACGGCCGCTCGTAGGTGCAGGCCTCCTCGACCGTGTGGATCGCGAGCAGCACGTCGTCGGGGGCTGTGCGCGCGTCGATCTCCTCGACGCGCATCGCCTAGTAGCGGCGGCCGCGCGAGCGTGAGCGTGAGCGTGAGCGAGGGCGCGCACGCGAGCTGCGATGGATCGCGTCGAACTCTTCGAGGCTGCGCCCCGAACCGACGGCGACGCAGGTCAGCGGCGACTCGGC
>PLDP01000069.1 GCA_003136795.1 Actinomycetota bacterium | reverse complement strand
AAGCGGCGGGGGTGGGATTCGAACCCACGGACGAGTTAGCCCCGTCAGCGGTTTTCAAGACCGCCCCGTTCGACCGCTCCGGCACCCCGCCGCGGGGGCTAACGCTACTGCGCCGGGACCCGGTCGGCTCCGAGGCGCGCCGGCGCCCCGAACTCCGTCAGCGGCTCCGGCACGGCGATCGAACCGTCGGCGTCCTGGAAGTTCTCCAGCACCGCGATCATCGCCCGCGCCGTCACTGCCGTGCCGTTCAGCGTGTGCACGTGCTCGAGCTTCCCGTCGTCCTGCCGGTAGCGGATGCCGAGCCGGCGTGACTGGTAGTCGGTCGTGTTCGACGTCGAGGTGATCTCGCGGTAGCGCGACTGTCCGGGGAACCAGGCCTCGATGTCGTACTTCTTCGCGGCCGACGCGCCGAGGTCGCCCGCGGCGATGTTGAGGACGCGGTAGGGCAGGCCGAGCTCCTGCACCAGCTCTTCCTCGATGTCGAGCAGCCGTTCGTGCTCCTCGCGCGAGCGGCCCGGCTCGCAGAAGACGAACATCTCGACCTTGTCGAACTGGTGCACGCGGAACATCCCGCGCGTGTCCTTGCCCGCCGCGCCCGCCTCGCGGCGGAAGCAGGTCGAGAACGCGACGTAGCGGAGCGGCAGCCCGTCGAGCTCCTCACCGCCGTGGAACGCGGCGAGGGGGACCTCCGACGTGCCGGCGAGGTAGAGACCGTCCTCGGGCACCTCGTAGAAGTCGCCTTTGTCGGACGGGAAGAAGCCGGTGCCGTACATCGCCTCGTCGCGCACGAGCACCGGCGGCAGCATCGGGGTGTGGCCCTTCTGCGCGATGCGCGCAAGCGCCCAGCGGTAGAGCGCAATCTCGAGCAGCGCCACGTCGCCGACGCGGTAGACGAACCGCGAGCCGGACACCTTCGCGCCACGCTCGACGTCGATCCAGCCGTGCGCGGCGGAGAGGTCGAGGTGATCGCGCGGCTCGAAGTCGAAGCTCGGCGGCTCGCCGACGACCTTCACCTCGACCGCATCTTCCTCGGCGTTGCCGTCCGGCGTATCCTCGGCCGGCGGGTTCGGCACGCGGTCGAGCAGGTCCTGGAGGCGCTGGCTCGCCTCCGCGAGGTCGGCCTCGAGCGGCTGCAGCTCTGCCTTGATCGCCGTCAGCTCCGTGAGCTGCTCGGGTGTCGGCTTGCCCTTCAGCTTCGTGCGCGCGCGCAGCTCGTCGACCTGCTGCTGCACCTCGCGCCAGCGGGCGTCGGCGGCGAGCAGCTCGTCGAAGACACCGGCCGCGCCCTTACGCGCGAGCGCCGCCCGGTAAGCGTCCGGGTCATTGCGGGCTGCGCGGAGATCGATCATCGCTTCGAGTCTAGAACCGCTTCGATCACTTGGGCCACGCCCTGCTCCTCGGCGGAGGGGCAGATCCACGACGCGACCGCCTTCACGCTTGGGGTTGCGTTCTCGACCGCGACTCCGAACGGCGGCCATTCGACAAGCTCGACGTCGTTTTCCCCGTCACCGAAGGCGACCGTCTCCTCGCGCGTGAAGCCGGCGTGCTCGGACAGGAAGTCGAGCCCTGCGCCCTTCGTGACGCCCGCCTGGGCGAACTCGAGGAAGTGCGGCAGCGACTTCGAGATGTACTCGCGATCGCCGAACCGCTCCACCATGCGCGGCTTCAGCTCGTCGAGCGCGGCGGGATCGCCGACGCAAACGAGCTTCGTCGGCGGATCGACGAGCCAGTCGATGAGGTCGCCGACAACGTGGTATTCGATGTGATTCAGGCGCCCGTACGATCGAGCGGCCTCGGTGTCCTCCGCGACGTAGAGCTCGTCGTCGACGTAGACGTTCGGCGAGTAGCCCTCCGNNGGACTGCACCATGCGTCCCGTCACGACGACGACGAGGATCCCGGCGTCCTGCGCGCGGCGCAGCGCGTCGAGCGTCCGCGAATGGAGCTCGGTGTCCTTCCAAACGAGCGTCCGGTCGAAGTCCGTCGCGAGCACCCGCACCTCGCGCGGGAAGGCGGCTGGGAGTGAGAGCGTCAGCCGTTCGGGTTGCCGCCGGTCGCCTTCACGACATAGGCGGAGACGTCGGCGATCTGCTTGACGGACAGCTGGCCCTTGAAGGCCGGCATCGCACCGCCGCCGTTGATCACCTGAACGATCACCTTCGCGAGCGGTGGCTTCAGCTGGTCGAGGTTCGGGCCGACCGTGCCGTGGGCGTTCGCGTCGGCGAGGGTGTGGCAGCCCGAGCAGCCGGAGCTCGTGAAGACCGCCTTGCCGGCCGTCGCATCCCCACCCTTGTACTGCGGCGGGACGGTCACGGGCTGCGCCTTGGGCACCGTGCCGACGATCGTGGTCGGCAGTGGCAGCACGATCTTCTCGCCCGGCTTCGAGGTCGAGCAGCCGGCGGCGAGGACGAGGACGAGCACGAGCGGAGCGAGGCGGCGCACGAGCGCGGAGTCTATACAGCCCGCCGCAGGTTGACGGTGCGTTAAGCCCAGCCCTGCACGGCCTGCGACATCCCTACAATCCCTCTCATGAAGCGCAGGTCATACGGTCGCGACGCCGGCCTCACGTTGCGGATGATCATCACCACCGGCCTCCTCGGCCTCCTCTACGTGATCTTCGCCGTCGTGCTGTTCCAGGTGCTGAACGTCGGTCTCGTCCCGATGCTCCTGATCGTCATCGGCCTTGCGTTCTTCCAGTACTACACGTCGGACAAGCTCGCGCTGGCCGCCGCCGGCGCGAAGATCGTCTCGCGCGAAGAGGCCCCCGCGCTGCACGACATGATCGAGCGGCTCTGCGGCATGGCCGACCTCCCGAAGCCGAAGGTCGCGATGATGAACACGCCGGTGCCGAACGCGTTCGCCACCGGGCGCTCGCCCAAGCACGCCGCGATCTGCGTCACGACCGGCCTCTGGGACCGGCTCGAGCCGAAGGAGATCGAAGGCGTGCTCGCGCACGAGCTCTCGCACGTGGCAAACCGCGACGTGCTGATCATGACGGTGGCGAGCTTCTTCGCGATGCTCGCCGCGATGCTCACCCGCTTCGGCCTCTACGCCGGCATGTGGGGCGGCGGCCAGCGCAGCAACAACAACAATGGGCCGCCCATCTGGCTGATCGTCTTCGCCGTCTCGATCCTCGTCTACGCGATCAGCTTCGTCCTGATCCGCACGATCTCGCGCTACCGCGAGTACGCCGCAGACCGCGGCTCGGCGCTGATCACCGGCGCGCCGGAGTACCTGATGAGCGCGCTGCAGAAGATCTCCTCGCAGATGACGCTGATCCCGAACCAAGACCTCCGCCAGGTGGAAGGGATGAACGCGTTCTTCATCATCCCGGCCAAGGCGAAGAACGCGATGGGCGAGATCTTCATGGACCATCCGCCGCTCGAGAAGCGCATCGCAGCGCTCGCCGAGATCGCCCGCGAGATGGGCCGCCCGGTCGCTTAACGCGTGGCGTTGCGCGACGTCCTCTTCGGACGCAAGAAGCTCAGCGAGCCGCGCGAAGACCGGCTCTTCGCGCTGACGACGGCGGCGGTGACGCTCCAGACGGAGCTTGGCCTCGTGACCGCGGGCGCGGCCGCGGTGGCGTTCAAGCCGCAGTCCTCGGGCGAGTTCCGCAGCGCGTTCGACGACGTGGACAAGCTGATGGACGCCGTCGCCCAGCAGTGCGGGTCGGAGGTCGAGCGCAAATCTGACGAGTTCGGCTTCGACTGGATCATCGTCCGCGACCCCGACCTCGAGGATCTCGTCGCCACCGCGCACACGCTCGCGTCCGAGCTGACGGCGCAGGGATTCGGTTCACAGCTCTTGGCGTCGGCCTTCCCGTTCAAGGGCGGCGAGCACCCCGTCTACTGGATCTACGGCTTCAAGCGCGGGGCGTTCTGGCCGTTCGTCCCGGTCGGCAAGGACCAGCGCGACAACGCGACCGAGCTCGAGCTGAAGGCGAAGCTCGAGAAGGAGCTGCCGGTTGAGCCGGATCTGACGCGCTGGTTCGCGCTCTTCGACGCGCCCGTGTAGAGGGCCCAATTGTCTGACACCGTGGTGTCAGACACCGGACTGTTTCAATCGGGGCCGACGCGCACGAGCATCTTGCCGGTGTTGTCGCCGCGGAAGAGCCCGGCGAACGCCGCCGGCACGCTCTCGATCCCGTCGAGCACCGTTTCGCGGTACTGCAGCTCGCCGGCCGCGACCCACGGCCCGACCTCTGCGAGGAACGCCGGGAAGCGGTCGAAGTGATCCGAGACGATGAAGCCCTGCAGGCGCAGCCGCTTCGAGACGACGAAGCCCAGGTTGCGCGGGCCCGGCTCGGGGCGCGCGTCGTTGTACCGCGAGATCGCGCCGCAGGCGATCACGCGCCCGAAGGGCCGGAGCGCGTTCAACGCGGCCTCGAGCTGCTCACCGCCGACGTTGTCGAAGAACACATCGATGCCGTCTCCGAGCGCCTCCTTCGCAGGCGTCTCGCGGTAGTTGAACGCCTCGACGCCGAGTGAGCGCAGCCAATCGACCTTCTCCGCAGAGCCGGCGCTCCCGATCACGCGCAGGCCCTTCAGCTTCGCGATCTGCACGGCCGTGCTGCCGACGGCGCCTGCGGCACCCGAGACGTAGATCGTCTCGCCTTCCTTGACCACCCCGATGTCGACGAGACCGACCCAGGCGGTGAGGCCCGGCATCCCGAGCACGCCGAGGGCGGTGGACGGCGGCGCGAGCGACGCGTCGAGCTTCCGCAGCCCCGCGCCTGCCGCGATTCCCTGCTCGCGCCAGCCGAGCTGCGACAGCACCCAGTCGCCCTCGGCGAATCCGTCGTGGCGCGACTCGACGACGCGGCCGACGGNNTACGGGTCGACCGAGACGAAGACGTTGCGGACGAGCACCTCGCCGTCGCCGGGCGCGGCGTCGGGAGCTTCGTGGAGCTCGAAGTCCGATTCCTGCGGCTCACCGTGCGGGTGCGCCTTGAGCACGACTTCGCGCGTCATGAGGCTGTCACCGACACGTCGGGGATGAAGCCCACGTCGGCGAGGAGCTCGCGTGCCTCCTCGAGCGAGAGGTCCTCGGGCGGGACGATCGCGTCAGACGGGCGCAGGTCCTCGTTTGCGAGCTTCTCCCCGCCCTCCCGCACCGCGTCGCCGAGCGCCTGCAGGCTCGTCCACAGCGCACGCTCGTCACCCGCCTCGACGGCGCGCGAGACGTCGGCGTCGAGCTCGTTGAGCCGGGCGAGCAGCGCGTCGTCGACGCGGAACTGCCCCTCACCCATCAAACGGACGATCACGCCTTCTCGCCCTCGATCTCCTTCGGCGCGTCGCCCTTGCCGAGCTCGGCCTTCATCTTTGCCAGCTCGTCGTCGACCTGGCCACCCTGCGAGATCTGGGCCAGCTGGCGGTCGATGTCGTCGCCGGACGAGGTGAAGTCCTCGAGCGAGCCGGCGGCGGTGAGCTCGTCGATCGCGCTCGCGCGGGCCTGCATCTGATCGGTCTTGTCCTTGGCACGCTGAACCGCCATCCCGACGTCGGCCATGTGCTCGCCGATGCCGGTCGCCGCCTCGCCGATCCGCACCTGCGCCTCGGCGGCCGAGTACTGCGCCTTGATCACTTCCTTCTGCGAGCGGAAGGCCTCGATCTTGGCCGCGAGGGTCTTCTCGCCCTCGACGAGCTTCTGCTGCTGGGCCTCCAGCTGCTGGCCCTGCTCCATGATCGTCTGCAGCTGCGACTGCACCGCCGTCTTGCGGGCCAGCGCCTCGCGGGCCAGATCCTCGTGGCCCGCCTGCAGCGCCTGGCGCGCCTGGCCGTCGAGCTTGTCGACCTGCTGCTGCATCGATGCGTACTGCATCTCCAGCCGCTTCTTGGCCGTCGTCACGTCGGCGATGCCGCGCTTGACGTTCTGAAGCTGGCGGAGCTGTTCCTCGTAGGAGTAGTCGAGCGTTTCGTTCGGGTTCTCGGCGCGATCGAGCGCTTTCGAGAACTTGGCCTTGAAGATCAGTGAGAGGCGTGCCATCAGCCCGGGCATGTCCTTGGGTTCTCCTCGCAGTCGGGTGCACGGTTAGCCTAACGACGTGCTGGTCACTCGGAGCATGGACTCCCGCTGGCTCTCGAATGCATACCTCGTCGCGGACGAGGCGGGCGGCACCGCCGTGTTCGTGGATTCGGGCGCGCCCCTTCAGCCGCTGCTCCAGGCGGCCGAGGATTGGCGCGTCACGCCGACCCATGTCCTGCGCACCCACTCCCACCCGGATCACGTCGAGCACGAGGCCGAGCTGGGGCTGCCGGTCGTGCGTCACTCGCTCGAGACCGGGGATCTCTGGATCGACGCGCTCCCCACACCCGGCCACTCGGACGACATGGTCTGCTTCGTGATCAACGACCACGCGGTCTTCTCCGGCGACACCCTCTTCAAGGACGCGGTCGGCGGCGGCGACTTCCAGCAGATCAAAGAAGCGGTGATGGAGGTCTACATGCCGATGCCGCACGATCGCCGCGTGCTGCCGGGCCATACCGACGAGACGACGATCGGGCGGGAGTGGGAAGAGAACCCATTCGTGCGCGTGTGGCGCGGCATCGAGCCCGAGGGGACGGAGCACGTGCGGGTCGCGGGCCGCGAGGCGACGCTCGTGGTGTGGTCGCCCGACTACGACGGCAAGGGCAAGGCATGGGTGCGATTCGAGGACGGCACGGACGCGATCGTCGGCGGCTCGCAGGTGGAGCGCGGGTAGTGGACGTCGTCGACCCGCGCATCGAGGCCTACGCCGAGCGGATGTCGTCGCCGCACGAGGCGCTGCTCGCGGAGCTTTCCGAGCAGACGGTGCGCGAACTCGGGTCGGCCTCGATGCTCACGGGCCCCGTCGCGGGGCGCTTCCTCGAGTTGCTTGTCTGGATCGCGCAGCCGCAGCGCGTGCTCGAGATCGGCACGTTCAGCGGACACTCGGCGCTCGCGATGGCCGCGGCGCTGCCGGAGGGCGGTCGCATCGACGCGTGCGAGATCGACCCCGAGCGGGCCGCGTTCGCGCAAGGGTGGTTCGACCGCTCGCCGCACGGCTCGAAGATCACGCTGCACGTCGACCCTGCGCTCGACACGGTCAATGCACTCACGGGCGAGTTCGACTTCGTCTTCATCGACGCCGACAAGCCGGGCTACGTCGACTACTACGAGGCGGTGCTGCCACGGCTCAGCGAGCGCGGAGTGATCGTCGCGGACAACACGCTCTCCGGTGGCGACGTCATCGACGGCGACCCGCCGATCGCCCGGTTCAACGAGCACGTCGCAGCCGACCCTCGCACGGTCCAGGTCCTGCTGACCGTCCGCGACGGCCTCACCCTGATCCGCCGCGCCTAGGCACTTCCGGACGTGTCCTACCTCNNTGAGGTAGTACACGTCCGGAACAGCCAGTACCGTGCCCGCCTATGCGCTTGATCGTCGCCCGCTGCGAGGTCTCCTACTCCGGCCGTTTGAACGCGTTCCTGCCGGAGTCGACGCGGCTCCTCATGCTGAAGGACGACGGCTCGGTGCTCGTGCACGCGGACGCCGGAGGATTCAAGCCGTTGAACTGGATGACGCCGCCGACTGTGATCGAGGACACCGGCGATCTCCTCGTCGTGCGCAAGCGCGCCGGCCGCAGCGAAGACCGGCTCGAGATCAAGCTCGTCGAGGTGCTCTCCGACGTGGCGCACGACATGGGCGAGGCGGCCGGGCTCGAGAAGGACGGCGTCGAGCGCGACCTGCAACTTCTGCTCGCCGACGACCCGACGCACATCGAGCCCGACCTCCGGCTCGTCAAGCGCGAGTGGCCAACCGACGTCGGCCCCGTCGACCTGATGTGCCGGGACGCCGACGACGGCTGGGTCGCAGTCGAGATCAAACGCGTCGGCACGATCGACGCGGTCGAACAGCTCACCCGCTACCTGGACTGCATCCGCGTCGACCCCGCACGCGCCGCGTGCCGCGGCATCCTCGTCGCGCAGCAGATCAAGCCGCAGGCGGTCGCCCTCGCGGAGCAACGCGGTCTCGCGTGCGCCCAAGTCGATCTCGCGGTCCTGCGCGGCGAGCGCGAGCCCGATCTGACGCTCTTCGCGGTTTAGCTAGGGAACGACCGCGGCCTTCAAGAGGTCGCGCGGCGGGTCCGCGAAGAGCGCGGGTAGCTCGGCGAGTGAGACGCGATGCGTGACCAGTCGCTCCCACGGATAGGCGTTGCTCGCGAGGAAGCCGAGCGCAGCGCGCACGGTCGCCGGCGTGTGGTGAAACGACCCGCGAATCGTCAGCTCCTCGTAGTGCAGCGGGAATGCGTCGATCGCAGGACGAGCGTCGCGCGGCAGCCCGCCGAACAGCACGACCATGCCTCCCGGACGCACGAGCTCCTCGGCGTCGAACCAGGCCTGCTCGGTGCCGGCCGCCTCGATCACGAC
>PLDP01000276.1 GCA_003136795.1 Actinomycetota bacterium | reverse complement strand
TGTGGTTCGTCGGCCGCCACATACGGGGGCTCTGCGTGAACACCTGCACACAGTCGCCGCCGATCGCCTCGATGCGATCGATGGCCGAGTCGATTCCTCCGCTGGAGGACACATGCGCGCCGAATTCCATCGCGGCCCTACGATAGAGAGATGGCAAACGTCCGCGTCCGCATGGCCCCAAGCCCCACCGGCCTACTTCACATCGGCAACGTTCGAACTGCTCTCTTCAACTGGCTGTTCGCGCGCCACGAAGGCGGCGAGTTCCTGTTGCGCATCGAGAACACGGACACGAACCGCGAGGTCGAGGCGGCAACGGCGCAGATCCAGGAGTCCCTGCGCTGGCTCGGCCTGGACTGGGACGGCCCTCTCACGTTCCAACTCGACAATCTCGAGACGTGCCAGAAGCTCGCACACCAGTTGCTCGACGAGGGCAAGGCCTACGAGGACGAAGGCGCGATCCGCTTCCGCATGCCCGACGAGGGCGCGACGATCTGGGACGACGTCGTGCTCGGCTGCATCGAGTATCCGAACAAGGAGATCGAGGACCTCGTGATCCTCAGATCGGACGGCCGCCCCACCTACAACTTCGCGAGCCCGGTTGAAGACGTTCAGGACCGCATCACACACGTGCTGCGTGGGTCCGACCACGTGGCGAACACGCCGAAGCAGATCCACATCCTGCAAGCGCTCGGGGCGGAGCTGCCGGTGTACGCGCACGTGCCGAACGTGAACGGCGATGACGGCAAGAAGCTCTCGAAACGCCACGGCGCGGTGACGGTGGACGAGTTCAGGCGGGACGGTTACCTGCCGGCTGCGCTCGTCAACCACCTGGCGCTGCTCGGCTGGAGCTATGACGACAAGACGACGATCATGTCGCGTCACGAGCTGGTTGAGCGCTTCACTCTCGACCGGATCGGCGCGAGCCCGGCGACGTTCGACTACCAGAAGCTCGACTGGATGAACGGCGTCTACCTGCGCAACCTGCAGCCGGAGGAGTACGCGCACGACCTCTGTACGTGGCTCGCCGAGCGGGGCATCGACTGGCCGCTCGACCGGGTGCGCGCAACGGTGCCGCTCGTGCAGGAGAAGATCGAGAGGCTCTCGCAGTACCCGGACTTCGTCCGCTTCTTGTTCGAGCCGGTCGATCCGCCTGACGGGATCGACGGAGAGATCTGCCGCGTGACGGCGGACCGGCTCGCGAACGTCGAGCCGTGGGAGGCCGCGACGATCGAGGACGCGTTGCGCGCGCTGGCGCAGGAGCGGGGGCTGAAACCGCGCGATGCGTTCGCACCGATCCGGCTTGCGGTCACGGGATCGAAGATCTCGCCGGGGCTCTTCGAGAGCCTCGAGCTGCTCGGCCGCGAGGAGAGCCTCGCGCGGCTCAGCGCTGCCGCGGCTGCCTGAGCGGGCGCGGTGGCGCCAGCGGGTCGAGCACGCGCTGAAAGGCACGCCACGCCTTCAGGCGATATTGCAAGGTCGGACGCGGAAGCGGAGGCGGGGCGGCGCGGTTCATCGTTTCTAAGAGATAAACGGGCCAGCCGTGCGCAGGGGTACGCCTTAGGAGCGGTAGGCGACGATCGAGCCGCAGACGGCGATGAGGCCCGCGACCCAGACGGGCCAGAGCTGCAGGGTCGCCCCGGCGGCGAACGCGAGCGCGCCGACGAGCGCCAGCAGGAACGCGACGAGCGGCCACGCGAGCTCGCGTTCGAGGGGCTCCTCCACGACCGGGGCGCGCGGCGCGGGCGTCGCCAGGCGCATGCGCGCGAGCCGCACGCGGAAGAGCGCGCCGCGCCACTCGTGGATGAGCCCGTCGACAGCGTCGGCGTCCCAGATCGAGACGGCCTCGGCGACGTCGGCCGTCGCATCGCGCGCGCAGGCAAGCGCATCGAAGAGCTCAGCGTGCGCACTCGCTGCGGCAGGCGGAGGCTCGAGCCCGTAGGCGTGCTCGGCGGCGAGGTGCAGCGCGTACTGCAGGCGCCGAAGCGACGGCGACGCGCCGGCCTCGTCGAGCAGGTCGGGCTCGGCTGCCACAACATCGAGCCGAGCCAGCGTGCGGGCCAGCCCCAACCACAGCTCGCCCATCGCGACCGCGTAGCGCTCATCGGTGCCGGTCATCGGCCCCACGAATCGATCCTATCGCTAGCATCCGCCGCCGATGGATGGCCCCGCGGCCAGGGTGCTCGTCGTCGACGACGACGTGTCACTCCGTTTGCTCTGCCGGGTGAACCTCGAGCTCGAGGGATTCGTGGTGCGCGAGGCCTCGACCATCGCCGAAGCCGACGCGGCCGTTGCGAAAGAGCGCCCCGACGTCGTGCTGCTCGACGTGCACCTGCAAGCCGACGACACGCGAGAGCTGCTGCAGCGCCTGCGCGCGGCGGGCATTCCGGTCGCGCTCGTCACCGGCTCGGCCGATCTCGACGACTACCGTGGCGCCGCCGACGCGCTGCTCGGGAAGCCGTTCGAGCCGCAGACCCTCGTCGAGACGGCGCGCCGCCTCGCTAGGGTTGACGGGTGAGCTCCACCTCAGTCCTCAGTCCGACCGAGTTCCAGGCGCGGCTCGAGCGCTATCTGTACGAGCGTTCCGAGGAGTGGCGTGCGGTGCGGGTGGGCGAGAAGGAGATCTCGGAGCAGGCGGAGATCGTCCGCCGCTACTCCGACCTCTTCAGCCGCGGCCAGATCGAGGCGCTGCAGGAGGCGGAAGAAGGCGCCGGCGGCGACGAGCGCGAGCTTCTCTACCGCCTGCGCAAGACCTGCGAGTCCGGGCTGATCTCGGCCCAGTTGGCCGAGCGGGAGGACGAGCTCGAGAACCGCGTGCTTGCCACGCGGGTGACGTTCAAGGGTGAGGAGATGCCGCTGCGAAACGCGCAGGCGCTGCTCGCCGTGCTCGCTGCGTACGCCGATCGCGAGGAGCTCGGCGCGATCCAGGCCGACGCGAGCGCGCAGTTCAACGACGACCGGCTCGAACTGCTGCGCGCCAACGAGGAGCTTGCGGCCGAGTATTCCGGGATCGCGGGTGCGATCGAGCGCAACGAAGAGGAGAAGGACATCTCGCTGCACGAACTCTCGCGCGTACTCGAGCAGGTGAGTCACGACTCGAGCGAGGCCTACGACAAGCTGCGCGAGCGCTGGTTCGCGACGCTGCTCGGCGACGAGCGCGAAGCGGTGCCGTCGAGCTACCACTCCGCCTGGATGCGCCGGCTCTCGCCGCTCGAGTCGACCTACACCAAGGACCGCGCCACCGAGGTCTGTCTGCAGACACTCGACGCGCTCGGCTTCGACCTGAAGGCTCAGCCGAACATCAAGCTCGATCTCGACGATCGCCCGCAGAAGTCACCGCGCGCCTGCGTGATCGCGAGCGACCCACCGAAGATCGTGCACCTGATCACGCGCGCGCAGGGCGGCCTGCACGACTACCAGGCGTTCCTGCACGAAGCCGGGCACGCGTTGCATTACGCGGGTTGCGATCCGTCGCTGCCCTACATCTTCCGGCGCATCTCGCGTGACCACGCGCTGACGGAGATCTACTCGTACATCGTCGAGGCGATCTCGCGCGAGCCTGAATGGCACGAGCTGTACTTCGGCCTGTCGCCGGAGCAGGCGCGTGAGAACGCCGAGGCCACCACGTTCCTCGAGGCGCTGCTCTACCGCCGCTACGAGGCGAAGCTGCGGTTCGAGCTCGACTTCTGGTCGCGCTTCAACGGCGACGGCGGCGATGCGGACGTCTACGAGCGGCTGTTGACCGAGGCGACCGGCGTTCGCTACCGCCGCGACAACTATCTCTCCGACATGGATGCGGGCTTCTACTCCGCCGACTACCTGCGAGCCTGGATCCGCTCGGCGCAGCTGCGGCACCACCTCGTCGACCAGGTCGGCGCGGACTGGTGGCGCAGCCCGCGCACGGGCGAGCTGCTGAGCGAGCTCTTCCGCGAGGGCACGAAGCCCACCAGCGAGGAGATCGCCGGCCGCCTCGGTTTCGATCCGCTGGACACGAAGCCGTTGTTGCACGAGATCGGCGCGTAGTTCCCTCGATCTGGGGAGGCCGCCTGCGGCTTCGGCTGGCGATGGAGAAGGAGATGGACTCTGCGGCCCGTCGCTTCACCCTGCTCCTGTTTGCGCTTGTCGGGTACGTCGTCGTGACGATCGCGTTCGTCACCGGTGAGCGTCCGGGACGCGGGATCGGAGCGTTCTACTACCTGCCGATCGCGCTGGTCGCGTTCGCGGGTGGTCCGCTGCTCGGTGCGTGCGCAGGCGTGCTTGCCGCGGGTCTCTACGACGGCGGCATCATCGTCAACCCGCATCTGCCGTCGAGCCTCGCGTTCGCGCAGACCGTGATCAACCTGATCACGTTCGTCGGCATTGGCGCTCTGATCGGCGAGTTCAGCCGACGGAACCGCGCGCTCGTCGCCGAGCTGTCGCAGCTCGCAGACCGCGACTCGGTCACCGGCCTCCCCAACACTCGGGCCTTCCAGGCTGCAATCGACCGGCGGCTCGAGCTTGGCGAAGAGTTCGTCCTCATGGTCGGCGACGTCGACGAGTTGCGGCAGATCAACGCGGCGGGACGCGAGCGCGGCGACGATGCCTTGCGCCGGCTCGCAGATCGTCTCGTCACGGCGAAGCGTCCGGAGGACGATGTCGCGCGCGTCGGCGGCGACGAGTTCGCGATCCTCGGTTCGTTGGAAGGTGACGACGGGCGCAGGCTGGCTGTCGCGCTCGAACAGCACCTCGTCCACGGTGGCACCACTGTCACCTTCGGCTGGGCGGCGTTCCCGCACGACGGCGACAACGCCCTCGCCCTGTACCGCGTCGCCGACGAGCGGCTCTATGCCCGCAAGGTCGCGCGCGGCTTCCGGCGCGAGTAACGCGGCGCGGACGCCAGGATCGGCGAGGCCGGTTCGCTACACTGCCCGCGTTCTACGGGGCCCATTCGTCTAGTGGCCTAGGACACCGCCCTCTCACGGCGGCGGCACGGGTTCGAATCCCGTATGGGCCTTTTAGTCACGGGGGAGAACCTTCGGTTCTCCCCCGTGAGCCCCCTCTCCGACACGTTGCAGCTCGTTGTGTGCGAGCACGGGCAAAGCCCGCACTCGCGACCGCTCGCGGTGCAGTCGCGACCCGCACAAGGTGCCTGGCACCCCTTGTGCGTGGTCAGGGCCGGCGTTAGGCAGGCCAGAGCAGACTGACCTGCTGCGCGGCTTCGTGTATCCGTGTTGCGTCGATCTCGACGGTATGCAGCGCGATTTCGGCGATCGGCCACTCGCACGACAGCCGGAGTGTCCCCGGTTCAGGCAGTGGCCAGAGCCAGTAGCCAGGACGCAGAGAAACGAGGTTGTCGCTCGCTTGGCCCCCGCCGCCGCCGTGCATCATCAGCACTGGCCCATCCGGCCGCGACTGGCGTCGGTGGAACATGCGACGCCCCATTAGGTTCGAGACGCGTGCACCGCCGGGAAGCTCGATCCCGATGCGCAGAAAGCCACCTGGGAGACCTTCTTCGTCATCGAGGCCACCGTGTTGTTCGTGGAACATGCGATTGGCCTGGCCACGGCGTAAGCCACGGGCTTGAGCGAGGAGTTCGAACTGGACGCCGTTCGAGTAGACGGTCGCGTGTGGGACGGCTACCACGCCTTTCTCGGATCGGGCAACGATCAAGCTGAGCGGAACAGAAACGCCGAGTTCGCTCTCGGGTGGCGCGAGCCACGGCATCGGCTCGTGTACCTCTGACGGCTCATCGGGCGATGCCTCGTCAGGCTCGAAACCGAAGAGATCGAGGAAGCTCACCGGCCGAGTCT
Source organism: Actinomycetota bacterium (assembly GCA_003136795.1). Classification (GTDB taxonomy): domain Bacteria; phylum Actinomycetota; class Thermoleophilia; order Gaiellales; family Gaiellaceae; genus PALSA-600. The sequence goes on along the minus strand of PLDP01000276.1, from coordinate 6,275 downwards.
AGACCTGGCCCAGCCGGGCGCCCGCCAGTCTTTAGCGGCGCGTGTTGAGGTCGTGCTCGGCGTCGGTGAGCTCTGCCGCTGCCCGGTCGGCGTCGCGGCGTTTGTCGGCCGACTCCTCGGCCAGGATCTGCGCGGCTTGCGCGGCGTCCGAGGCCGCTTGCTCGGCCTCGCGCGCCTCCGCGTCCAGCTGCCTTGCTTCCGCGCGCAGCGTTGTGACGCGCTCGCGGGCGGCGTGGGCCACCTCGTCGCTCCGACCGCGCGACGGCGCCACCGCTTCGAGCGGTCCGAAGCCTGCCGCCTTCAGCTCCTCGGTCAGCCGGCCTCGCTGCAAGAGCGTGCGCGACGAATTGTCGATCGCCGCAGCGCGCAACGTCTGTGAGAGGCGTTCGAGGAACGGCGGGGTCGCGCGCGCGCCGAGTGCCGCCCGCGCTGAACTAAGGAGCGCGCGCAGCGCTTCGCGCTCGGCGGCCGACGCCTCGTTGACCTCGTCGGCGCTCGCCTTGCCGCCGAGCGAACGCTGCTGCGCGGCGCGCAGCCGCTCGGCGGCCTGGAGCAGCGTGTCGACCTGCTTCGGCTGCTCGCGCGCGAGCCGGTTCGCCGCCCACGCGACGGTGCTCGGCTTCTTCAGCGCGTGCACCGCTGCCGCGACGTCGTCCTGGTGCGCCTTGCGCAGCCGCGCAGCCAGATCGTTCCGCGCCTTGGTGAACTGCTCGAGCGGCAGCGCGTACAGCCCGTCGAGCTCGCTTTCGAGGTTCGGCACCGCCGCCAGTGACATCCCGCAGGCATAAGAACACAAAAGAGGGGGGAGGGCTTGCGCCCTCCCCCCTCGGGTCAAACCGCTGGTGGGGTCCCGGCTATGCGGCCTTCACGAGCGACTTCGGCGGCACGATGACCCTGAGAGTCGTCGACTTGCCACCTACGACCTTGTAGATCGTGACCGGGTTCGCGGTCACGTCGCCGTTCGCGTTGAACGACACGTTGCCGAGGATGCTGCCCTTCAGATTGACCTTGAAGAGCTGCTTCGCCACGTCCGCGCGAGTGCCGTTGGACTGCGCAATCGCCTGGACCATGACCTCGGCGGACTGGGCCGCGTACACGGAGTACGGGTCCGGTGCACTGTGGTCGGCCTTCGTGAACGCGGTGACGAACGTCTTGCCTTCGCCCTTGAGCGCTGCGTTCGGCAGACCCGCAACCGAGACGGTCATCCCGTTGGCCGCAGTCCCTGCACCCTGGACGGTGGCGGAGACCGGGGTGAAGCCGTCAGGAGCCATGATCTTCACGCCCGGCGCGCCGGCCGAGACGTCCTTGATCAGCTTGCCACCGTTCTCGCAGATCAGACCGCCGAGGAACACACCCTGTGCTCCCGAGGCCTTGATCTTGACCGCAAGCGCCTCGTACGAGGTCGCCTTGCCGTCCCATGCGGTGAAGCCGGCGATCTTGATGCCGAGCTTCGTCGCGGCGTTCTTGAAGTTCGTCGCGACGCCGAGGCCGTAGGCCTCCTTGTCGTTCAGAATGAACACCTTCTTGATTTTGAGCGACTGGGCCAGAAGTGCATCAGCAGCACCCTGGTAGTCGTCCGCCGCCACGACGCGGGCGTAATTGCGCTTCCCGGTCGGGTAGTACTTGCCCGGCTCGCCGGCCGAAGTGCCCGGGCCCGGATGCGTCAGACCGACATACGTGTTCGCCGGGCTGACCATGGCCACCGGGCCGTTTGAGGCGCGGTTGATGATCGGGATGATGATCTCGGCGCAACCCGAGTTGAACGTGCCGATAACGCCGACCACGCTTGAGTCCTGCGCGTAGGCGTTTGCGTTCGCCGAGCACTTGCCCGAGTCCCACTTACCGGCCTGGGCGGTCGCATCGTCACAGCTCTGATAGGCGAGCGAGTACTTGCCTGCCTTGTATGCGTGCTGCTTCAGGATGAACTGAATCGCACGAGTCATCTGTGACGTCTGAGTCCGGCCCGAGCCCTCGAGAGGCAGGTCGGATGCGATCAGGTACTGACCGCTTGCGTTCTGGATTGCCGAGCACGACGACGCCGGTAGCGGTGTAGAGCCGCTCCGGGCGATTGCGCCGCTCACCATCGTCGCCAGGGCGACGATTGCAATCAGCGCGGACGCTCCCGCGCCCACGTAGATGCGCTTCTTCACTCGTCCTCCTGTCTGGGGGGTCAGGGGAATGTCGGGAGAGCATAGAGACGCTGGACCCGAACGCCAACCTCATTCGCCAGATCTGAACCACCGGCGGGCTGGTTAGGCTGGCGCCGAAGAGCACCATCGTGGCTTCCCTAACCCCCACCGAGCGCGTCGCTCCGGCGCTGGCTGCGCGCCTGCGGGCGGCGCCTGCCTCATTGGCATTCATGGGCGGGGGCGTCGTCGCGATCGGGATCTACTTCCTGCTGTCGTCGAACGCGCAGTCGGTGTTCTACGTGGTGATCGGGCTCTGCTCGGTCGCGGCGATCTGGATCGGGACGAGGCGCCACCTGCCGCCCGGCGAGCGGCTCGCGTGGCACCTCTTCGCGTTCGGCCTGCTCTGCCAGGTGGCCGGCGACACGATCTTCGCCGTGTACGAGCTGCAGCTGAACCGCGAGCCGCCCAATCCGTCGATCGCCGACGTCTTCTACCTCGGCGGGTACCCGCTGCTCGCGCTCGGGATCTTCCTCGTCCTGCGACGGCTCGGGCGCCAGACGAGCCGGGCGGCGATCCTCGATTCGATCGTCATCTTCGCCGGTGTCGTCCTCTTCCAGTGGGTGTTCTTCATCGAGCCGTATCGCCACATGGCGTTCGGCGGCGAGGGGGCCCGGCTGGTGGCGATGGCGTACCCGGTCATGGACGTGCTGCTGCTGGTCGGGCTCGCGCAGCTGCTCCTCGGGCCTGGCGGCCGAACGACCGCCTACCGGCTGCTGCTCCTCAGCGTCGGGCTCTGGGTGGTCGCGGACGAGATCTACGGCCTGAACATCAACACCTACCAGGGCGGCGACTGGATCGACGCGCTCTGGCTCGGCTCGTACGTCGTGTGGGCCGGGGCCGCGCTCGACCCGTCGATGGCGCGCCTCGCGCTGCCCGACCGGCGCAGGTTGCCCCGCCTCACCAAAGCCCGGCTCGTGCTGCTCGCGGCGGGGCTCCTGATCGGGCCGTCGATCTCGATGTTCGAGAAGCTGCACGGGGACCGCGCCCAGGTCTACGCGATCGCGCCCGTGAGCGCGCTGATCGCCCTGCTCGTCCTGCTCAGGCTCTCCGGGCTCGTGCGCGCCGTCGAACGTTCCCGCCGGTCCGAGCGCGTGGCGCGACGCGAGGCCGAGCAGGCGCAACAGCTGCTCTCCTACCAAAACGAGCAACTCGTCGAGATCGACACGTTGAAGGACGAGTTCGTGTCGAGCGTGTCGCACGAGCTCCGCACACCGCTCACCTCGATCTCCGGCTACGTCGAGCTGCTCCTGGAAGACGAGCCGGACGAGGAGAAGCGCGGCTACCTCGCGATCGTCGACCGCAACGCGCATCGCCTGCTCGGGCTCGTGTCGGATCTCCTGTTCACGGCGCGCCTCCAGGAAGGCCGCCTCGAGCTCGATCGCTCGGAGGTCGACCTGACCGAGCTCGTCCGCCACGCGGTCGAATCCGCGCGGCCGAGGTCCGAGACCTCGTCGGTCGAGCTGACGGTGGAGATCGAGGGTGTGGTGCAGGTCCACGGCGAGCAGGCGCGCCTCGCGCAGCTGCTCGACAACCTCGTCTCGAACGCGATCAAGTTCACGCCGCAGGGCGGCCGCGTGACGGTGCGCCTGACGGGCGGCGACGGCCTGGCGCGCATCGAGGTGACCGACACCGGAATCGGGATCCCAGACCAGGAGCGCGAAAAGCTCTTCGAGCGCTTCTTCCGCTCGCAGACCGCGCTCGAGCGGCAGATCCAGGGCACCGGGCTCGGGCTGTACATCTCCAAGGCGATCGTCGAGGCCCACGGCGGCCGCATCGGCGTTCATAGTCGAGAGGGGCTGGGCACCACCTTCGTCGTGGAGCTCCCGACCGTCACATGAGCAACCGTCCATTGATCCTCTGCGCGGACGACGACGAAGACATCCTCTCGCTCGTCGCGTTGCGGCTCGAGCGCGCGGGTTACGAGGTGATGCGCGCCGTCGACGGCGAAGCCGCGATCGCAGCGGCCCGTGCGCGCCGGCCGGCGCTGGCCGTCCTCGACGTGATGATGCCGAAGCGGACCGGCTACGAGGTGCTCGTCGAGCTGCGCGCGGATCCATCGCTGCGCGACCTGAAGGTGATCCTGCTCTCGGCGCGCGTGCAGGAGAGCGACGTGGAGCGGGGGATGGACGCAGGCGCCGACGCCTACCTCGCGAAACCGTTCAAGGCGCCGGAGCTCGTTGCGAAGGTGCAGGAGCTGCTGGGCGGAAAGCCGTCCTAAGAAGGAGCGGTGCGCCGGTAGCGGTAGCCGAACCCGCGCACGGTCTCGATCGGTGCGGTCTCCGGCGCGTCGGGGACGAGCTTGCGCCGCAGGTAGCCGACGTAGAGCTTCACCTGGTCGCCCGACACGCCGTACGGGTCACCCCACACGAGGTCGAGCAGCTGGTCGCGCGAGAGCACCTGGTTCGGGTTCTGCACGAATGCCGCGAGCAGCTTGAACTCGAGGGGCGTCAGCTGTACGTCCCGGCTTTGCACGCGCACGTGCCGCTGGGCGTAGTCGATCTCGACGAAGTCGTCGCTGTAGGCCTCGATCACCTCCGTCTTGCCGCCGGTACGCCGCAGCAGCGCCTGCACGCGGGCGAGTAGCTCCTGGCGGCCGAACGGCTTCGCAACGTAGTCGTCGGCGCCGGCGGAGAGGCCGCGCACCTTCTCGAGCTCCTGGGTGCGCGCGGTCAGCATCAAGACCGGGACATCCGAGAGGTCGCGGATCCGCTCGAGCGTCTGGTAGCCGTCCATGTCGGGCATCGTCACGTCGAGGATCACGAGCGACGGAGCGTTCGAAAACAGGTGACGGAGCCCCGTTTTCCCGTCTGCGGCCTCATCGACCGTGTAGCCGGCCCGTTCCAGGAGCTCGCGCAGGAGCAGCCTGATGTCAGCGTCGTCGTCGATCACGAGGATCCTGAGCCGGGCATTCATACCCTCTTCATACCACCCCCGGGCCGAATCCCTGCGTGGACGGTCGATTCTGCGGGCATGGCGCGTGTCCTCATCTGTGAGCCGCACGACGACATCAGCGCACTCCTCGAACTGGTGGTCCGTCGCTTGGGGCATGAACCGGTGCCGTTCGGCGGCGCCGCCGTCGAGCACGCCGGTGTCGACGCAGCGGTGATCGAGCCGGGCGAGCCGGAGGGACTGCACCTCGCCCAGACCCTGCGCGCGCAAAACGTGCCGGTCCTGTTCACGAGCATCTACCCGCCGAGCGAGCATCTGCTCGGGCTCGGCCCGGCCGCCTATCTCGTGAAGCCGTTCCCGCTCTACGCGCTCGAACGCGCGCTCGAGCAGGCGCTGCAGCCTGCCGCGTCGCCCGCCGCCGCGGCGCTTTAAGCGCTCAGGAGCGGAGAGGCTCCGCCGGCGACACGGTCACCTCGCCCTGGTCGTCGACCGACACGACCTGCCGTCCCTGCCCGCCCGAGCGGCGAAGCCGGCCCAGCACCGAGCGTGCGCCGGTGGGCGCGATGATCGCCTGCGTGCCGGTGCGAGTCTCGACGCGGAAGCCGGCTGCGACGCGTGCCTCGAGAAACGCGCTCAGCGCGTCCCGTCTGTGCTCCTCGCGCGCCTCGTTCGTGCCCGCGCCTACTTGCCGCGCGATGTCTTCTTCACCTTTGCGGTCTTCTTCGCTGCCTTCGCCGGCTGAGCGAGCGCCGACCCTGCGGCCTCGGCCCTGAGCTTCTGTTTCCTCGTCGCCATGTCGACCATCGTTTCTGCGGGCGAGCCCGCTGTGGGGAGCTAACAATCGTATCCGGCGAGAGAGACGGCGGCCGGTTCCGCTGCCTGAACGGAAAACAAAAGCCCCGCGTGTGCAGGGCTTTTTCAAAGGCTGCGGGACTAGGACTCGAACCTAGACTACCGGATTCAGAGTCCGGCGTCCTACCATTAGACGATCCCGCAGGGCGTCGGGATTGTAGCCGCGTTCCCCGGCTACAGATCGAGTTGATAGAGCGGCACCAAGCGCTTTTCGGCCTCGGTGTCGATGTGCGCGATCACCTCGACGTAGGGCTCGAGCCCGGAGCCGACGAGCTTCGCCTTCAGCAGTCCGTCGACCTGGTAGATGCCGGAAGAGTTGTTCATCCGGATCGAGATCCTGATCGG